>DASQGS010000208.1:0-24687 GCA_035632455.1 Thermoanaerobaculia bacterium
AGCTTATGCTGCACGATTCCACAGCCGGGCAAGGATGCCCCGCTGCCTGCCGGCAAGGATGCCGGCGCTCCATAGCCATGCAGACACTTCTTCAAAACCTGCTCAACGGAATCGCCGCCGGCTCGATCTACGCGCTCATCGCTCTCGGGTACACGATGGTCTACGGCATCCTGAAGCTGATCAACTTCGCTCACGGCGACGTCTTCATGCTCGGCTCGTTCGCCGGCTACTACGGCGCGCAGTGGTATGCCCGCGCCACTCATCAGAGCGGCGCTCCCGCTCCGTCGTGGGGAATGGCGTTGATCATCCTGCTGCTGGCCATGGTCGTCTGCGGCCTTTTTGGCTACCTCAACGAACGTATCGCCTACCGCCCGCTGAGGAACGCGCCGCGCATCGCCTCGCTCATCACCGCCATCGGTGTCTCGTTCTTTCTCGAGTACGGCGGGCAATTCGTCTTCGGCGCCGATCCGAAATTCTTCCCGACCCTGATCGACAAGCATCTCATCAACTTCGCCGGGATCACCACGACCAACTATCAGATCATCGTCCTGATCGTGGCCCTCTTTTTCATGGGCGTGCTTCAGTACATCGTCTACGGCACGAAATTCGGGCGGGCCATGCGAGCCGTATCGTTCAATTACGAGACCGCGTCGCTGATGGGAATCCCCACCGACCGTATCACCTCTCTGACTTTCGTCATCGGCTCGGTCCTCGCGGCGGTGGCGGGCATCCTTTTCGGTCTTTCCTATCCGAAGATCGATCCACTGATGGGCATCATGCCCGGCCTCAAGGCCTTCGCTGCGGCGGTGCTGGGCGGGATCGGCAACATTCCCGGCGCGGTCGTCGGCGGGATCCTGATCGGTGTAATCGAGGCCTTCGTCGGCGGCAGCGCATACTCGAGTTACCGCGACGGCATCGCCTTCGTCATCCTGATCGTCATCCTCCTCTTCCGTCCCTCCGGCCTGTTCGGACGTCATCAGAAGGAGAAGGTCTGATGCGCGCGTGGTGGCTCCGGGACCTCGGCGCGCTGGCCCTGGGCATCGCAGTCCTTGTGGCGCTGTCATACGCCTTGCCGGCGCTGCCGATCCAAGGGATGGCGTACTACTTCCGGATCATCATCCTCATCGGGATCAACATCGTCCTGGCGGTTTCCCTCAACATTATCAACGGGCATGCCGGACAGTTCTCGCTGGGACATGCCGGCTTCATGGCCGTCGGCGGCTACCTTTCGGCGTTTGTGACGTACTTCTACGCCAATCCATTTCTCGATGCGCTCCCGGCCGGTCCACAGAAGGTCGTGTTGCAGAACGTCTTCTTCTTCGGTGCGCTCATCCTCGGGGGACTCTCTGCCGCCATCGCCGGATATATGGTCGGCCTTCCGTCGCTCCGATTACGCGGCGACTACCTCGCTATCGTCACGCTCGGATTTGGGGAGATGATTCGGGTCGTTTTCCTGAATATCGACAAGACCGGCGGAGCGCGCGGATTTTCCGGGGTTCCGAGTTGGACGAATTTCTTTTGGGTCTATTTCTTCGCGATGGCCACAGTCGTGGTCTCGCTGCGCCTTGTCCGCTCATCGGTGGGCCGGGCCTTTCTCGCCGTACGCGAGGACGAGATCGCCGCCGAGGCTATGGGCGTCAATACCACGCGGTACAAGGTCAAGGCCTTTGTAATCGGCTCGTTCTTCGCCGGGATCGCAGGCGGCCTCACGGCGCACTACCTCGCGTATCTGAATCCCGACATGTTCAAGTTCATCCTCTCGTTCGAGATCATCATGATGGTGGTCCTCGGCGGGCTCGGCTCGATCTCCGGCTCGATCCTCGCGGCGATCATCCTGACCTTCCTTCCCGAAGGGCTGCGGGCCGTAAAGAACTGGTTCGAGCTCAAGAACGATCCGCGCATGGTCATCTACTCGATCGCCCTGATCGTCCTTATGCGCACCCGCCCACAAGGGCTATTCGGAAGGCGCGAGCTCTGGGAGATTGTGGCGAGATGGAGGAAGGTTGCGAAGTAGATCCTTGCTGCTCGACGCCCGAAACGTCACCATCCGCTTCGGCGGTCTGACCGCGGTCGCGAATTTCGACGTCGCGGTCCGGGCGCACGAGCTCGCAGGCCTGATCGGCCCCAATGGCGCAGGCAAGACCACGATCTTCAATTTGTTGACAGGCGTCTACAAACCCACAGAAGGAACAATCCACATAGCGGGCATCCCGACCGCAGACCTCAAGCCATACGACATCACAGCCCTCGGCGTGGCGCGGACCTTCCAGAACATCCGCCTCTTCAAAGAGCTCACTATCCTCGACAACGTGAAGATCGGCGGCCATATCCATTACAAGTACTCCGGCACCTCGGCCGTGCTTCACACAAACCGCTTTCACGCAACGGAGCGGGTCGCCGAGAGCGAGGCCATGGAGCTGCTGCGGATCTTCGGCCTCGACGGCCGAGCGCACGATTACGCCAGGAATCTGCCTTACGGCGATCAGCGGCGCCTCGAGATCGCCCGCGCTCTCGCGGCTAAGCCCAAGTTGCTGCTGCTCGACGAGCCCGCCGCTGGATTGAACACCGGCGAGACGCTCGCGCTGATGAACAAGATTCACGAGATCCGAGACCGCTTCGGCCTGGCCATTTTTCTCATCGAGCACAATATGGAATTGGTCATGGGAGTCTGCGAACGGATTCTGGTCGTGAATTATGGGCGCACCATCGCGTCAGGGAGTCCACAAGAGGTTCAATCGAATCCGCTCGTCATTGAAGCGTATCTCGGAGAGCCGGCCGGAGCGGTGCAGTTATGAGCACCATGCTCTCAATTCGCGGCCTCGAGGTCGGATACGGCACGATTCCGGCATTGCACGGAATCGATCTCGAAGTCGGGCGCGGTGAGATCGTCACGCTCATTGGCGCAAACGGCGCGGGGAAAACCACGACGCTGCGGACGATCTCCGGACTATTACAGCCGAGGAAAGGCGAGATCCGATTCGGCAGCGCGACCATTACAGGAATCAAGCCGCACATCATCGCCGCGATGGGAATCGCGCATGTTCCCGAGGGCCGCGGCATCTTCGCCAACCTCACCGTCGCCGACAACCTCGAGCTCGGCGCGTATCTGCGGCGTGACAAAGTACAGGACGCAGAGTATGAGCGCATCTTCTCGCTCTTCCCGGTGATTAAAGACCGATTGAAACAGAATTCCGGAACGCTGTCGGGCGGCGAGCAACAGATGCTGGCCATTTCGCGCGCCCTTATGGCCAAGCCGGCGCTTCTGTTGCTGGACGAGCCGTCGCTCGGGCTCGCGCCGCAGATGGTGCAGACGATCTTCCGCGGCATTCGCGAGATCAACGCCGAGGGCACGACCATCCTGCTCGTCGAGCAAAACGCCCACATGGCCCTCATGACCGCGAATCGCGGCTACGTCATGGAAACCGGTCGCATCGTCATCGAAGGCGACACCAAGAGCCTCCTCGCCTCCGACCGCATCAAGAAGGCATACCTCGGCGGATGAGCGCCTGAACGACCCGTTACTCCGCGCCGAAAGCCTTGTATGGGCCGGTATGGATCGGTTTCAGTCGGACGCCCTCGATCTCGTCGGGGAGCGTCTCCCGCGCGCCCGGCGTACCGAGGTGGACGGCGAGAACGTACTCGCCGTCCTCATCCTTCTCGACGCCGACGCCGACGATGCCCGGCTTGGACATCAACTGCATCGAATAGCGCTCCTTGACGCGCGTCACTTCCGCTTCTGTGGCCATGGGTGCAGATTATGCTCCTCAGGCCAGAGTCACGCCCAGCTTCTGGAGCACGAGCTCGATGTGATTGCAGATCGTATGGCTGGCGGATCCTGCGAACAGAAGACCGACGGCCTTGTTCGAGGTGCGCTCGAGAACGAGCGAGCCTGAATCGCCGGCAGCGCTGAACGATCCGCCGGCTGCGCCGACCACGATGATCTGCGAACGGAAGACGAGCGTGCCGATGCTGTAACCGACCTGAACGTCGGTATTGGTGCTGGCGATCCGCCCGACGGTGTAAAAGCTCGTCCGGCCGAACTTATGGACGGTCATGTCGATCGCCGCCGGCATCACGCCCTTCGGCGGGCCGATCTGGAGAATGGCATTCGTCACGAGATTGAGTGCAGTGGCCTCGGCGATCGCGCAGTCGACGTCGTTCGGACCGGCCGGGTTGAGCCTGATGAACTTCGTCAGCTTGGCGATCTTGTTCGCGGCCGGCGTGCCGCCGCCATCCAGCGGTCCGGGCTGATAGATCGGGCCACCGATCGGGTATTGATTCTCGTTGGCCAGCACGTGGTTATTGCTGAGCACGTAGCGCTTGGCTCCGATCGCGGCGAGTGCGCCGAACGTCCCGGCCATCGTCGGCGGCGGCCCGAACCCGATCGATGATCCCGGCGGAGCGGGCCGGATCCGCGTGCGGGGATTCGGAGCGAGGGCATGGACCGTCCCAATCTCTTCAATGTCGACCGGCAAGCCGTTCAACTCCGAGGGGAGGGCGTCGTGCGCGCCGAGCTGATGTCTCGGATACTTGATCCGGACGAACAGCTTCACGGCGAGGACTCCGGTCGGAACGCCTCCGGTCACCTGCTCGCCGATGCCGACGGCGATGACATTGTCCAGCGGCGTGGGATTGGTCGGCGGACCTCCTGCGGCAAAGGCCGTGAGCGGCTCGTCGCTTGCGCGGAGGTATTTTGCGGAGAGCTCATCCTTCGCGGATCTGTAATGAGTGATTGCGCTCACACTGATTGCCTCGAACATCATTACTTGCGACTTCTTCCTGCTTGCCATAGAGCCTCCTCAATTTCCTTTAGAAGAGTGACGCGAAGGGGGTTTTCGCTACATTCCTCGCGTCAAGCTCGAAAGTGTCACAAGAAGATCACGCGGCGACCCTCGATCCGGTGCGTTCCCGGCCGGAGCTTGCGAAGAGCCTCGACGTACGCCCGATGCTCCTCGACGAGGATGCGCGCCGTGAGGGTCTCCGCGGTGTCGCCGTCGAGCACATCGACGGCGCGCTGTACAACAATCGGCCCGGCGTCGAGCCCCTCGTCGACGAAGTGGACCGTGCAGCCGGAGATCTTCACCCCGTGCGCGATCGCTTGGGCCTGGGCGTCGACGCCTGGAAACGATGGCAGCAACGATGGGTGAATGTTGAGAGTCCGATTCGGATACGCGGCGATGAAAGATGGGCTGAGCAGCCGCATGTAGCCGGCGAGGCAGATGTAGTCAGGCTTCGCTTCATCGAGTACGCGGAGAACCGCGTCCTCGTGGGCGCGACGATTTTCGAACTGGCGATGATCGATCTCGTGCGCCTCGTATCCGAGCTTGCGAGCCGCGGCCAGTCCGGCAGCCTCGGGACGGTTCGAGATCACAGCCACGATCGAGGCGTCGAGCGGCTCCGCGGCGATCGCCTCATGGATCGCCAGGAAGTTCGAGCCGCGGCCGGAGAGGAGAATGGCAAGGCGCATGGGAAAGTAGAAAGCAAAAAGCAGAAAGCAGAAATGGAGTGGAGCAGTATCCGTGGTGGCTCCCGCGCTGTCAGGATGATTTGGGACGATCGATTTCTGCTTTCTGCCTTCCTCACATCCAGCTTGCAAATCCTGCCGGTGGGAAGTCATAGACCACGCGGCCGCTCCCTTTCACGACGTTACCGATGAAGAAGTATTTCTGGCCGATCTGCGCGAAATGCTTGGCAATGGAATCGACCTGGTCGGGTGCGACGATCAGCACCATTCCGACGCCGAGGTTGAACGTGCGCAGCATCTCCTCGACGTCGATGTTGCCGTGCTCCCGGATGTACTGGAAAATCGGGAGAACGGGCCAAGAGCCGGGCTTGATTCTCGCGTCGAGCGTATCCGGCAGAACACGCGGCACGTTGTCCGTCAGCCCGCCGCCGGTGATGTGCGCTAGGGCGTGAAGAGCGCGCCGTTCGACGATCGAGATCAGCGGCGCAAGGTACGAGATGTGCGGTTGCAGCAGCGCCTCGCCGATTTTGCCGAACTCAGGCAGGATCGTCTGGTAATCGAATCCGAGTTGCTCGATCAGCACCTTGCGGGCCAGCGAATAGCCGTTCGTATGAAGCCCGGCTGAGGGCAGGCCGATCAGAATGTCGCCCTCGCGTACGGCCTTGCCGTCGAGCATGTTCTTCTCGTCGACCACGCCCACGATGAAACCGGCGATGTCGTAGTCGTCGTCGCCATAGAAGCCGGGCATCTCCGCGGTCTCGCCGCCGATGAGCGCGGCGCCGTTCTCTTTGCAGGCTCTGGCCATGCCACGCACGACGTCGGTCATCACCGGAGGCCGCAGCTTGCCAGTGGCGAAATAGTCAAGGAAGAAGAGGGGGCGCGCTCCCTGGACCAGGATGTCGTTGACGCAATGGCACACGAGGTCGTAGCCCACCGTGTCATGAATCTTCATGGCCTTGGCTACGCGGAGCTTCGTGCCGACGCCATCGGTCGACGAGACGAGAATCGGGGATTCGATATCCGGAAAGCTCCCTCGAAACAGCCCGCCGAACGACCCGATCTCGGACACGACGTTCGGCGTGAACGTCCCGCGCGCGATGCGCCTCACCTCGCGAAGAGCCTCGTCCTGGGCATCGATATCGACACCCGAATCGCGATAACTCGTCCCTCGCTGCGTCACGGCCGGCAGTGTAGCAAATCGCTCTATAATCGCGCCGTGGCCCAGTTCCTCCTCCTTACCACGCTGCTGTCGATTGCCGGGCTGGTTGCGACGATGGTGGCAGGGTACCTTGCCTCACCTGGTCATGTCGCGCAGCACATCCTTTTTGCGCTGGCCACGGTCGTCGTCGGCTTGTTCTCGCAATCGATGACCATGTTCTTCTTCATCGGCACCGGCAAGGAACTGAAGGAGAAGGTCAAGGGCGGCGGGGACGAGGACATCGTCTTGCGGCAGACCAAGGCGTTCAAGGCGCGCGTTTTTCCAGCGGCGATGTATGCGATCGCGGTTCTGATGATTACCTTCATCATGGGTGGCGGCGTAGCCACCGGGAAAACGCCGCGCTGGCTTCATCAGGCCCTTGCCATCGCCTCGGTCGTGATGCTCGGCCGAGCCTATTGGGTGCAAATCCGGGCCATGGACGAGAACGCGAGGCTTATGGAGAAGCACTTGGCGGAGTGAAGGAGCGCGGCCGTCCCGGCCGCAACGGCGGGCGTCCCCGCCCCGCGGTGGCACTCGCGCAAAGCGATCATCGTGCCACGATCCTAGTCCAAGGTCCTTGGTTCCGCGCGAGTAGAGTCGCGGGGCAAGGATGCCCCGCGACCTGCCGGCAAGGATGCCGGCGCTCCTTGGCCCTACGTCCGGTACAGCGCCGCGCCCCAGTGCAATCCGGCGCCGAGCGCGGTGAATCCGATCAGCATTCCGGGCTTGATCCGGCCGTCCTCGAGGCATTCATGGTAGAGAATCGGCAGCGTGCCGGCAGTCGTGTTGCCGTAGCGCTCGATGTTGTGAGGGACGCGCTCGGGTGGAAGGCCGAGGTGCTTGCCAACAGCTTCGACGATTCGCAGATTCGCCTGGTGGATCAACAGCATATCGATCTCTGCGACATCCACGCCCGCGGCCTTGCAGACCTCGTGGACGGCGGCAGGCATTCGTGACACCGCCTGCTTGAAGACCTCGCGTCCCTCCATCAGCGGAATCGGATCGCCGTTGTCGACCTGCCCCTTCGTGACATAGGGCCGATGACGGAATCCGACGCCGGGAACGTAGAGCGGATCGATGCTCGAGCCGTTCGAGTACAGCTTCGCGCCGAGGAATCCGCGACCATTGTCGTCGATAGCCTCGATAACCACGGCGCCGGCACCGTCGCCGAAGAGAACGCTGCGATCGCGGATCCTGGTGTTGCTCTCGCGCTCAGCGGACGTGACCTCGCGATCGTCGAGGCCGATCAGCGTGTCCCAGCCGTTCTCCCACGGAAGGAACGGCGAGTGCACGTCCGAGCCGATCAGCAGAAGGCGCTGGAACTTGCGGCTCTGAATCAGCGAGTCGGAGAGATCAAGTCCGTAGAGAAAGCCGGAGCATTGCTGGCGGATGTCAAACGTCGGGATCTCGCCGAAGCCCATCTGGGCCTGAAGAATCGGGCCGTTGCCCGGGAAGAAGTAGTTCGGCGTCATCGTCGCGAAGACGATCGCCTCGATGTCGCCGACGGTCCTTCCCGCAGCCGCCAGCGCGCGCTCCGCCGCGATCGCCCCGAGCTCGACCGACCCTTGGCCGGGATCGACGTAGTGGCGCTGCGCTATGCCGCTGCGTGTGCGGATCCACTCGTCCGTGGTGTCCATGATCCTGGCCAGGGCATCGTTCGGGACGACGTTCTTCGGAATCCCGATGCCACTGCCGGTGATGACGCTTTTCACGTGTGCTCCGATCGCGTCATCCGTATAGCCGGCGAAACCCGGGAGGGGTGGAGCACGGCGAAGGATCTCCTTGCGAGAGCTCCGATCCTGCCAAGGAGATCCTTGCCGTCTACGCGGCTCAGGATGACACTATTGCTGTGCCGCGATCATGCGTCATGCTTCGCCGTCAGCGCAAGCAGTTCCTCGGCGGTGAACGAATACCGGCGGCCGCAGAATTGGCAGACGACCTCGGAACCGCCCTCGGCGATCATCTCGCTCAACTCCTCGGCGTCGAACAGCGTGAGCGGCGCGAGAGCCCGCTGGCGGCTGCAGGTGCAGGTGTAGCTGAGCGGCGTGTTGAAGCTCGCGTCGATCTGCTTGAAATCGAGTCCGGCGAACACCTGGGCCACCACGTCCTCGATCGGCATCTTCTCGATCAGCGTGCTGAGCGGGGGCGTTTCCTGAATGCGCTTTTCGATTTTCGCGATCGATTCCGGGCTGGCGTGCGGGAAGGCCTGGATGACGATGCCGCCCGCGGCGGCGACGCCCTCGCGGCGATTCAGCACGCCGAGAAGAACAGCCGAGGCGATCTGCTCCGAGTGGAGAAGATAGCGCGTCAGCTCCTGGGCGATGCCGCCGCCTTCGAGCGTGACCTGCGACGTGTACGGCTTGCCGGCCGGCGGAGTGCCGCGAACGACGGTGAGAATGCCGCGGCCGATGGCATTGGAGGCGTCGAACCCCGCTTCCTCGGGAACGGTGTTGGCGACATACCCTCGGGCCGTCCCGGCGATGGTGGCTTCCGCGATGACGAGACCGAGCGGGCCGTCACCTTCAAATCGCAACGTGACGTACTGCTGCCGGACGTTCTTCTCCAGAAGCCGTGCCAGCATGAGCGACGCGGTCAGCGCGCGTCCGAGGGCGTCGGTGGCAACCGGCGAAAGGTCGAGCAGCGTACGCGCGGTCTCGACGGTGTTGGTGGTCTGCGCGGCCAGGATGCGGAAGTCGCCGCTTCCGGCCATCCCCTGAATGAGGCGATCGGCGGTGGTCATAGGTCAGGGAGAAACGCGAGAGCTGTGCAGTTTGTTTCGGCACCCCAAGCGTTGCCTGTGTTCAAGCTCGGCGGAGCCGTATCCCTCGCCGGGCATCCGGCGCGCGGTTGCCCTGTGGCTGTCGTCACACCTTGTTGTGTGACGAGTCATCCGTCAACGTTCCTGCCCCGTGGTGTCATGCCAGCGGTCGGTTCCGAGACTTGACGCGACGGCTCGGCCCATCGAACCGGCCGCGCTGGCGATCGCGATCCCGTCGCAAGTAGCTGTAAACCGAGGAGGTTTGGCATGGCTAGAAGGTTCCGTCCCCGCTCATCACCGTGGCATGTCGACGACTCGGAGTTCTACGAGCTGCAGACCTTCGAAGAGGAAGTCCGATTCCTGCTGCGCTTCGCGGTGCTCGCGCCGTCGGGTCACAACACCCAGCCGTGGTCGTTCCGGGTGACTCCGGACGGCGTCGAGGTCTACGCTGATTACACCCGCCGCCTCGCGATCATCGACCCTGCCGACCGCGAGCTTCTGATGAGCGTCGGCGCAGCGATCGCGAATCTCCGCGTGGCCGCCGCGCACTTCGGCTTCGATACCAGCGTTCTGTACGAGACGCGCCCGGAGGAGAGCCTGCCGGTTGCGCTGATCACGGTGCGCGAGACCTGCGCCCCCGAGGGCGGCCTGAGCCATCTCTTCCGCGCAATCAAGGAGCGCCACACAAACCGGCGACGATTCACGAATCAGCCGATCGAGCCTCAGGCTATGGCCGCGGTTCGCACCTTCCTCAGCACGCATCACGATGTGGTCGAGCTGATCACGGCCCCGCAGGAGAAGCAGTACATCGCGCACCTCATCGAGAAGGGTGATTACATCCAAATGGGAGATCCCGGTTTTCGCAAGGAGTTGGCGGCGTGGATCCGGCCGAACGCAGCGGGTGATCCGGACGGCATTCCCGGCGACGCGCTTGCCGGTGTGCCCGACGCTCTCTCGAACGCGGCGCCATGGGTCGTGGAGCACGTCAACCCCGCGGCCATTCAGGCGCGACAGGATCGCAAGTCTGCCGAGAACGCGCCCGCGCTCATCATCATCAAAGCGGACGATGATCGCGTGCATCTGCTGCAGGCCGGCGAGGTGCTCGAGCTGCTCTTGCTGACCCTGACGCTGCACGGCGTGCAGTACGCGTTCATGAATCAGGCCATCGAAGTGGAGACCCTCCGCGGGCGTCTAGCGTCGATGCTCACGACCGACGAGCCGCCGCAGCTCCTGCTTCGAGTCGGCTACGCGCCGCCAGTGAGCCGGCCCGCTCCGCGCTGCTCTCTCGAGTCGGTGCTGACGTAAAGCGCAGGCGTGCCAAGCTACGGGGAGGAATGAGGCTCAGGCGTTTCCCCGTCCTCGCGGCCTTACCAGAATCCCCAGCTCTCGCACTTGATACGCCAACGCCTGGCGCGACATGTTGAGCAGCGCCGCGGCCTGGTTCTGGTTTCCGCCGGCCTGATTCAGCGACTTCTCGATCAGCTCGCGGCGGAAGCGGGTCACGGCGTCCTGGTACGAGCTCACGGTCGTGCGCACCACGGCCACTCTGCGCAAACGCTCCGGCAAGTGCTCGAGGTCGATCTCTTTCGCCTCGCCGGCCATCGCGTGTGCGGCGCGAATCGTGTTCTGCAACTCGCGCACGTTGCCCGGCCACGCGTATGACAGGAATACCGCCTCCGCCTCCTCCGACAACCGCGCCGGACCTCCGCGATGCTTCTCTTTCTCCCGCGCCAGGAAGTGCGCAGCGAGCGGCGGAATGTCGGCGGTGCGATCGCGCAGCGGCGGAAGATCGATCTCCACTCCGCAGATTCGATAGTAGAGATCCTCTCGAAAGCGGCCCTCTTCGACCGCCTGCTCGAGCTTGCGGTTCGTGGCCGTGACGATGCGGACGTCCGCGGTGCGATTGATGCCGTCGCCGACGCGCCGGAACTCGCCCTCCTGTAGAAACCGCAGCAGCTTGGCCTGCGCGGCCATCGGCATCTCCCCGATCTCATCGAGGAAGAGGGTCCCGCCGTCGGTGGTCTCGATCAGGCCCGGGCGATCGCGATCGGCACCTGTGAACGCGCCGCGGACGTGGCCGAAGAGCTCGCTCTCGATGAGGTTCTCGGGCAAGGCGGCGCAGTTGACTGGCGTGAACGTCCGGCCGCGGCGCGGGGAGTTGCGGTGGATGGCGCGGGCCACGAGCTCTTTGCCGGTGCCCGACTCGCCGAGGATGCAGACCGGAACGTCGCGGCGGGCGATGCGCGTGATGCGGAGGTAGACCTCGCGCATCGGAGCGGAGTCGCCGATGATTCCGTCGGGCGCCTCCGGCGCGCTGTGCTCGCGCACCGTTTCATCCTGTGCGGCGACGCGGCGAAGTCGATGCAGCTCCGAGCGGGCGGCAAAGATCGCGCGAAGGGCCTCACGGGATTCGGGCGACCAACCGCTGATGCCGTCGAGATAGAGAAGTTCGCGCTCGCTGCACTCGAGCCAATCGGCGGCCGGCGACGCCGCGATGCGGTCCAGCTCCGCCGGCTCGATCGCTGGCATCGATCCGATGACCTGCCATTGTCCGAGCCGGTTGCGCGTTGCGAAACGCCAACCGACCTGGCCGAGATCATGTGTGGCATACGGGAACTCTCGGGCCGCCGCCGCGCGGAGGACGCGGAGCTCCAGGTCAGCGACTGTCGCGCCCACCGGCGCCAACGCACCGATCGAGTCGAGGCCGAGCTTGCGTCCAAGATCCTCGGCCAGCGTAGCAAGCTGAGCATCGCGGAGCCGCCGCGCGAGCCCCATTGCGGAGCGCATCAACTTCAGCGATTCCGTCCCGGTCGATGGCACCGGAGCCGCGGCCGTGGCATCGCGAAGCCGCCGCGTCTCCCAGTCCGCGAGGCGCGCGGTGAACGCACCGGCGATCGGCTCCGACGGCAATCCCCGGCGCGCGAGAAGCAGCCGGTGGCGGTCGGCCAGCTCGACGTTCCCGCTCCGGCCGGTCGAGCGGAGCGGCTCGTCGCGTCCCTCGATCCAGTCGGTCTCGTCGAGGATCAGCGCAACGGCCTCCCGGATCTGCGGCAAGACAGCCTCCGCCGCAACGGTCATCGCGCTGCGCCGAGCCTCCTCGAATCGTGCGCGGCAGAAGTCCAAATGCGCCGCGAGAAGGTCGAGGTCGAGATCGCGGCAGATATCGTTCGTTCGCGTGAAGAACTGGCGCAATCGGTTCGTCCGCTGCTTCGCCTGCGCCCACTGCCCATCGTCTGCGCAGAGGAACCCGAGCATCAGGAGGAAGCCCGCAGCACCACGGTCGCCCTGCGTCTCCTCGACGGCGGTGAGCGCGGTCATCGCTTCGCGCCGGGCCTCCTCCCAGCGACCGGCGGAGAACATCGAGAAGATCAAATCAAGCGCGGCATCGATGCGCTCCGTGGCAGTTGCCGCGAGTGCGACCGCACGCGTCGCAGCTTCCGTCGCCGTCGCGACGTCCTTCCGCTCGCCGTATGTCGATCGATAGACGATCAGGCGCTGGCTCAAGAAATCGCGGAGACGCGACGGTCCGGCCGGCCACTCATCCTCGAATGGCTCGTTCAATTCATTCGCGATCGTGGCTCGGGCGTACGCAAGCCGCAGGCGCGCCTCGGCGTCGTCGCCTGCGAGCGGCGCGCAGGCCGCGAACGCAGCCTTTGCTTCCTCATAGCGGGCATCGAGAAACAGCAGCTCCCCTCGAAGAATCTCCGATTCGAACGTCCTCGCGGCAGCGGGCAGGCGCTCGACGCGCGCGAGCGCGGAGCCGTACTCCCCCGTGCGCCGCTCGCAGCGCGCGAGCACGATCTCCCGCTGGTGTTCCGGAAGAAGCGCCCCAATCTCGCGAGCATCGCGATACCGGGCGCTCTCGATCAGCGCTCGCGCATACGTTGTCGCGAGGCCGGGCGCCTTCGCCAGCGCCGCGCGCGGGACCTTGCGAAGCGCCTTGATCGTCTGCTCAGGCGTGCGCGATGGCCACTCGATTTTGCTTTCGAGGATCTCCGTTGCCCGGGCCGGCTCATCGGCCTCGAACAGCAACATAGCCGCCCGCTGCCAATCGCCGCTCTCCTCGGCCATGGTCGAGGCGAGGAGGCAGAGCCCTGGCCGCGAGGCCTCCGGAATGATGGACATGAGCTGCTCGCGAACGGCGTCGTTCTCGAAGACGAAGCTGCCGTCGTCGATCGACGCGACGCCGATGGACGCGAGCATGTCCATCGGTTCGCGAAATAGAAACTCCTCGAGGAACCGCGAAGCCAGAGCGATCGGGATGCGGCGGCCGATCAACGCCAGCGCGGCGAGATACGAGCGCGCCGGCTCGAGGAGAGCGGCGACCGCCGCCGCGGCAGCCTCGGCGGGCAGATCGCCGTCATCGAGGTATCGAGCAAGACCTGCCGAGTTGACAAACGAAGCGATCCAGCCGTCGCGAGCGGCTGGCGCCATCGCCGCGAGGCGGGCGTGGAGCTCGCGCCGCGCGGCAAGGCTGGGCGAGATCACGAAGTGCTCGCTCGCGGGCAGCGGCACGAGCTCGCGGGCGATAACCGGCGCGCGCGATTCCGGAAGAACCCAGATCGCGGCGTCGAGATTGGCCAGCATCTGAATGACCGTACGCGACGCCGGGTCGAGGCGCTCTGTCGAGACAACCACGAAGACTACGCGCTTCGAGGCGAGCGCTTCGGCGGCGCGCTCGACGATGCGCGTCTCGTCCCACGCCGCCTCGGCCTCGGCAAGCACCAGCAGCGGTTCGATCGCCGAACAGCGCTGCGGCAGAAAGCCGCTCACACGGCCGAGCTCGACGACCGCAGTGCCTTCTCCCAGCGCAACGGCGCCGGCGATCGCCTCCACACAATGTCCGTCGCTGAACGAGTACGTGCCGCCGCGTTGCGCGAGAATGCGGCGCAGCATCTCGGGACCGGGCGCGAGAACGACTCCGCTCGCCGAGGCCTGCAACCAGCGAAGGTCGGCCGCGGCATCGTCGCGCAGTTCCTTCTGAACCTCCTGATACGCCGCCTCGGCGCGCGCCCACGAGTGCTTGAGTACCTGCAACTCCGGCGCGGAAATGATCTCGGCGAACTGCTGAAGAAGTGTCAACGCCGGCGGCGCATCGCCGGCATCGCACGCATGTGCGGCGATACGCAGGAGCCGGCAGTCGGTCCCCCGTTTCTGCATAACGACCCATTCACCGGGATCGAGCTCGCCATCGGTGATGCCGGCGAATTGCAACAGCGCGTGATGCGCAGCGAACTGGCCGAGGAGCGAGAGGCGATCGCGTCCCCCGAGATCGCGCAACGCCGTCAACGGCGTCGCTTCGATCTCGATCTCCGCGGCGGATTCGGTGAATCCCTCATGCCACGGAAGACTGCAGTGCCGCAACGTGGCGAGCGTCGCCCGGTCCCATCCGTAACGCTCCAGCGAAACACCGACCGTCGTTCGCGACCGCTTCGCCTGACTCCGCATCGCCATGTCACCTGAGGAGGGTGAATGGGAGCTAAATCCCTACCCTGGATTTGGAGTGCAGCGCTCGCCGCCGCCTCGTCGCGCGATATTCACCTGAAGGCGTTCGAGCCTCCGCTTCCGAGCGCGGCATGGGTATGTAGCCGTGCGCCGGTCATGATGATGGACGCTGGTCGCAGCGAGCCCGCTGTTGTCCTACCTTCGCACTGAATTCGCGCTCAGCTCGGCGACGAGTCTGATCAGGCGCCGCCCTTCATCATCGGCTTCTTCGTAAGCCCGGCAGAGCTCCTCGAGATCATCTTCATCCTCGTAGGACGCAACGGTGAATCCATCGATCGGCTGCAGAGACGACTCGGTCGGGATGCGCCACCACTTGCCTTCTTTGAGACGATAGCAGAGGTAGCCCCGCGCCCGAGTACGGCGGGCCTCGCCGATCTGCACAAGCTCGACGTTGCCGCCAGCGGCGCTCGCGACTCCCTGCGCGTTCGCCCTCTGCGCCGCGAGCACCTGCCCGACGTAGGTGGCGATCATGTCCTCGAGATGAACCTGCGAATCGTCCATCGGGTCGGTGAATCGGATGCCGCTGTGAGACACCGGGCTCTTGCCATCGCCGCCGCGGTTACGCACGGTACTGGAGCGCACGACTTGGCAGAGATATCGGATTTCGTGGCCCCGCCAGCGGAACGTGAAATCGACGCGCTCGCCGGGACTCAGCGTGCCGTAGTGCTCGACGTAGGCTCCGGCAATTCCGATATCGAGAATGAGTGCGCTCTCGCCGCGCATCACTCCGAGGATCGGCTTCGCCAAGCGGAGCCGTTGAAAATCACGACGCTCTTTTTTGGGCATGATCGGCAGAAGTATGGGCTACCCGCGAGTGACATGGGACCGGCGCTCGTCCGGGTGCGGCAGAGCCGGTCATGCCCTCGGAGGAATCTGCATCGCGGCGCTGACGCTCAGCTCCGCAAACATTCGAATGAGGCGGCGGCCCTCTTCGTCCGACGCCCGATAGACTTCGCAAAGGCGCTGGATCTCCTGGCTGTCCTCGCCGCGCGCCAGCGTGAAGCCGTTCGCCGGCTGCTCCGGCAGAAAGACGCGCCGGCGCTTCCAGATCTCGCCGTCGAAGACGTAGCAGGTGTAGGCGGCATCGCGGCCGCGCACGGTCTTGTCGCCGTCGATCGCCTTCGGAAGCGGCACTCGCGGAGCGGACCGTCTCGCCTCGATCTCTCGGATCACGAGCTCGGCAAGCATCTCGCGAAGCGCGCCGCCGGAATCGCCGATGGCGGCGGTGAAACGCATCCCTGACTCCAGGTTGCCGCCGACTCCCTGCGTTTGCTCGGAGACGTCGACGGTGCGGACCACTTCGCAGCGCAGCCCGACATCGTGTCCCTTCCACGCGAACCGGATCTCCACGCGCTCATCGGCGAGCGGCTCGGTGTGGAGGACCCGGGCGCCCAGGACGCCGATCTCGAGGATCGAAACATCGTGGGATGCGATCGATCCTGGCAGAGGCGGATCGAGCCGAAGGCGCTGAAACTCGCGGCGTTCGTTCATACGGCGGATGTCCTGCGAATGAATTTCTTACTGCGGGTGGCGCAGGCGCAATGATGCGGCATAGCTCCCGCGGACGCCTCGCGCATAGTTGCGGGAGTTTACACCTACACGGCGGATGTAGTCCTGGGTCTCGGCAAAATCCGGCACACACGAGCAGCGCTCCACAACCCCTTCACCGGCGTTGTAGGCCGCGAGGACCAGGCGCTGATCGCCGCCGAAGCGGTCGGCCAAATAGCGGAGATAGCGTGTGCCGGCCGCCACGTTCGCCGATGGGTTCATCAGATCGCCGGCCCCGAAGAGGCGCCCCGTGGTCGGAACGATTTGCATGAGTCCTCGGGCGTCCTTCTCGGAGACAAGGTCGGGACGAAAATCCGACTCCGCCTCGACGATCGCCGCCACGAGCTCCGGGGAAAGCTGATTCCGCGTCGCCTCCCGGTAGATGAGCGAGCCGTAAGGAACGCGAGCGCGGAAGAACTCTTCCTTCGCCACCTCTGGTGTAAAGCCGCGCGGGCTCTGATCCGGAGATTCGCGCCGGGTTCGGTGCGTGAAAATCTCGAACGACCTGACCGGTTCCTCTTGGGGAGCGCCAAGTGATGCCAGGCGTGGGATGGAGAGATTTGTGGCTTCCATGGGGATGCCGGCGAGAGCCAGCGACAGCGGAATGCCGGCGAGCAACGCGGCGCCGCGCTTGCCGAGGCTCGACGCGACGCGCTCGCCGGCGCGGAGCGAGCGGCGCCACAGAGTTCGCTCGCGCCGGGCGTGTGCCTGGCACGAACAGATGATCCGGTAGTCGGCACCCGGCACCCACGCGGCCGCACGGGGGTGCCGAGGCGCTGGCCATAGCGCGGTCCGAATGACGACAACAGTCTCGATGACGGACCGATGGACCTTGTTCAGGATTGCGCGCCGGGCGTGAGGGATATGCGTGGCCGCATCCGCGCCGCCGCGCGAATAGATGTCCGAGATTGATGACGAAAATGTGTTAGACAAATGTCAACTCTTGTTCGTTGGAACGCGGAACCTGCCGCCAATCTTTCACGAGCCTGCAAAATCGGGCTAAGCCTCGGTACCATCAGCGCGGGCCGCGGCAGCAACTCTTTTCGGTTGATCAGGTTGCGGGCGCACAGCTGGTCAGCCCCTGGTTGCGGGCGCACAGCCGTGCGCCCCTACGGTCACCCTATGATCAGGTTGCGGGCTGACCAAGCCGTGCGCCCCTACGGTCACCTTATGATCAGGTTGCGGGCGCACAGCCGCGCGCCCATGCGGTCACTTCCCAGGGCTCGATGCCTCGATCGGAAGCGACGCCGCCTTCCAGCCGTCCCAGCCGTCCTTCAGCGCGGCCACATTCTTGAATCCGTGAGCATTCAAATCCAGCGCCGCACGGGCGCTCGTGTGCTCTGCCTGTCAAGCACAGTAGGTGATGATCAACTTGCCTGGCGGAAACTCGCGGACCCGGCCGACGATCTCGCTGCCGGGAATGCTGAGTGCTCCTTTGATGTGGCTCTCGTCGTATGTCTTCTTGGAGCGGACGTCGACGTAGACGGCCTTGCCGGCCTTGACGAGCTTGATGGCCTCATCGCGCGAGATCCGCCTAGCGGACTCGATCGGCGGTATGGGCTGCGCTACCGGCGTGGTGGTGACCGTCATCCCCTGGGGAGCCGTCGACGTCTGCACTTTCATCTGTGCATTCGCCGTACTCGCCGCAAGCGCGACAACGAGCAAGCCCAGTGCCACTTTACGCATGGATTCCTCCTGATTTGGTCGAATCGTTGGCCAGAGAACCGGCGCGACGCGCGACATCTTCCCGTCGGGCCTCAATCCAGCGGCCGGAAGAATCGCCCCGATCGCGGGCGGAAGAAGTGAGCGTGATCGAGCGAGAAGGCGACGGTGGTGGCCCTGCCGACGATCCGGCGGCGCTCGATCGAGCCAATGAAGCGGCTGTCGTTGCTGTTGTCGCGATTGTCGCCCATGACGAAGTAGCGGCCCGGCGAGACGATCAGGGGACCGAAGGAGCGCATCGCCGGAAGGTCGGGGGTGAACATGACGGCATGGGTCCGGCCGCCGAGGGTCTCGTCGACGAGAAGGGAGCTCCCCTGCTCGGGATCGAGCTCCCTGGCGATCGGTTTCCACGATGCGGATCGCCCGTTGACGAAGAGCTTCTCATCGCGCATCTCGATCTCATCGCCCGGCAGACCGACGACGCGCTTGACCAGCCGGGCGCCGTCGACCGGCGAGAAAAGAACGACGATATCGCCGCGCTTCGGGTCGCCCCACTTCGCCACCTCGATCATGGTGAACGGGATCTTCAAGTCGTAGGCGAGCTTGTTGACCACGACGCGGTCGCCCTCCTGAATCGTCGGCTTCATCGAGCCCGTAGGCACGTCGTTCCAGTCCGCCAACGCGGAGCGAAGCGAAGCCACGATGAGCAACATCAGCAGAAATACCCGGATCTCGGAGAGAGCTTTCTTGCGGTCCATGGTTTCAGAGTGTACGACTGATGAGGGTCGGGGGTTCTGCCTCGGGGTGAGTGTGGGTTGACGGGTGATTCGTGGTGGTGGATTGAAGTGGTCAGTGGTCAGTGGTCAGTGGCCATTTGGTTGAGAGTGGTCGGTGGTAGTCGGTGGTGAGTTGGTGAGAAGCGAAATGTGCGCGAGTTGCACAGAAGAATCAGACCACAGAGACGCCGAGGAAACGCGAACGTTCGTGACTGCGGCGAGGAGATCGGCGCGCGGATCGTTTGAATCTCGACACTGACCACCGACCACTGCCCACTGATCACTCTCAACCCCTGCCCACTTCCAAACCCGCTCCGACAATATGCTCATGATGTCGCCCTCTTCCTCCCCCGCGACCTCACCGCGACGTTCTCGCTCGCCTTCGCCGGCGGCTCCGTCACCGCCGGCGCGTAGAAGCTCATTCCTCGCACGTTCTGGTCGATGGTCAGGCCGTGTTGGAGGGATGGGAAGGCGCGCTGCTCGCAGTCCATCCGCTCGCAGAGGCGGCAGGTCGTTCCGATCGGGACGGCTGCATCGAGATTCTCCAGGTCGTAGCCGTCGGAGTAGACGAGCTTCTTCGCCTCTCGCACCGGGCAGCCGATCCCGACGGCCATCAGCGTCTCCGGCGATCCGTAACCGCCGTAGTTCTTGCGCACCGTGCGGGCCACGCAGAAGTAGGCCGTGCCGTCCGGCATCTTCGAGAGCTGCGTTCGCACCCGCCCGGGCGTGAGAAACGCTGCGTGGACGTCCCATCGCGGGCACGATCCGGAGAAGCGCGCGAAGTGAATGCCTGTGCCGCTGAACCGCTTGGAGATGTTGCCGGCGATATCGACGCGGACGAAGTGGAATGGCACGCCGGACGCGCCCGGCCGCCGCAGGGTCGTCAAGCGATGGCACACTTGCTCGAAGCTGACGCCGAAGCGCTGCCCCAGAAGCTCGACGTCGTATCGCATCTCCTCCGCCGCGCGCAGGAGCTCGGCGTACGGCATCAGGATCGCCGCCGCGAACGAGTTCGCCAGCGCCACCCGGCACAGCGTCACCGATTCAGGCGTGGTCAGATGCGAGCGGAGGATGATCGAATCGAGGACCGGCTGCGCCGCCAAAAGTCCGATCTGGTGAGCGAGCTGGAAGATCCGGCTGCGCGCGGGAATGGCATCCGAGAGCGCCAGCCTGCGTCGTTCGGGATCGAACCGCCGCACCGCCTTGCGACTGGCATCGAGCACGACGTCGATTCCGTGCTCGTCGTGAAGATAGTCCACCATCGATCGATACAAGTCGTTGCGGTCGAGCTTCGCCCTGGCCACGAGATCCTCGGCTGCAGCCTCGAGCTCGCCGAAGTAATTCATGTTCTTCTGAATGACGTCCGACACTTCCTCCGACGGAAGATGAGCAGGATTGACGCCGAGAAAGTCGCGGCCGTCGAAGATCTTCGACGCCAGCGCCTGCGTCGACTCGGTGGCGCTGCGATAGGCGCGATAGAGCGACACGATCGCCTGCGAGACCGGCGCGTTGCCGGCAAGCTCGCGCAGATCGCTGCTCATCAGCGGATGCTCCTCGAACAGCACGTCGCCGAAGACCTCTTGCAGGTCGTTGATCAGCCGCGATTGGCTCTCGTCTGCGAACGATTGAAGGTCGACGTTAAACGTTTGGGCGACCTTCACCAGCAGGCTCGCGGTCAGCGGACGCTGGTCGTGCTCGATCAGATTGAGATAGCTCGCCGAGATCTCGAGCTTCTGCGCGAGCTGGATCTGACTCCATCCCTCGCGCCGCCGAAGCGCGCGTACCTTGCCGCCGAGTTGGAGGGTCGCGTTCAAACCGGCAGGAACTTTACAACATTTTTCAGATTTACACCAGCATCTTGAAATCCACGCACAGGCTAACAGTCACAGGGCTAGTAATTTAGCTACGCTCGTGTACTATCTGCGCATCTTTACAACCGTTTGGTCATAGCGCTGCTGGCCTTGGGAGAGACGTCATGGCGATTCGAGTCGAAGACATTCGCGAGTGGAGAGATGCACGTGAGCTGGACCACGAGTGGAGGACTGATTCGCGATGGAAGGGCGTGGTGCGCGACTACTCCGCTCATGACGTCGAGCGTCTTCGCGGCTCGATCTGCATCGAGCACACGCTGGCCCAACTCGGCGCCGAGCGGCTCTGGCATCTCCTCCACACGGAAGACTACGTCGCTGCCCTCGGCGCATTGACCGGCAACCAGGCCATTCAGCAGGTACGCGCCGGCTTGAAGGCTATCTACCTCAGCGGCTGGCAGGTGGCCGCGGACGCGAACCTCGCCGGGCAGATGTATCCCGACCAGAGTCTCTATCCCGCGAACAGCGTTCCGGGCGTGGTGAAGCGGATCAATCAGGCGTTGCAGCGCGCCGATCAGATCGACCATTCCGAGGGGAAAAGCGGGACGCACTGGTACGCGCCCATCATCGCCGACGCCGAGGCAGGCTTCGGCGGTCCGCTCAACGCATTCGAGCTGATGAAGTCGATGATCGAGGCCGGCGCCGCCGGCGTTCATTTCGAGGATCAGCTCGCCTCGGAGAAGAAGTGCGGACACATGGGAGGCAAGGTTCTCGTTCCGACCGCGAACTTCATCCGCACGCTGACCTCAGCGCGGCTCGCCTCCGATGTCTGCGGCGTGCCGACTCTGGTCGTCGCGCGCACCGACGCCAACAGCGCCCACCTGCTGACGAGCGACATCGATGAGCGCGATCGCCCGTTCCTCACCGGCGAGCGGACGCAGGAAGGCTTCTTCCACATCCGAGGCGGACTCGACTCCGCCATCGCCCGCGGGCTCGCCTACGCGCCGTACGCGGACATGCTCTGGTGCGAGACCTCCACGCCCGATCTCGCAGAAGCTCGCCGCTTCGCCGAGGCCATCCATGCCGGATTCCCCGGGAAGCTCCTCGCGTACAACTGCTCGCCGTCCTTCAATTGGAAGAAGAACCTGGATGAATCGACGATCGCGCGTTTCCAGCGCGAGCTCGGCGCGATGGGCTACAAGTTCCAGTTCGTCACTCTCGCCGGCTTTCACCTCATCAATTTCTCGATGTTCGAGCTGGCGCGCCAATACAAGTTCGAGGGGATGACCGCCTATACGCGCCTTCAACAGGACGAATTCGCCCACGAGCCCTACGGCTACACGGCGACGCGGCATCAGCACGAAGTTGGCACCGGCTATTTCGATGACGTCACCAAGGTCATCAGCCGCGGCCAGTCCTCGACGACGGCATTGGCGGACTCGACTGAAGCCGCCCAATTTCGTTGAGAACAATTGAAGCCTGATCCACAACGATCACGACTCGGAGATACCATGGAAGACTTTCAATACCCGCTCGACGATATCGTTCAAGTTACCGGTGATGACGACTATCGTCCGGAATTCGACGCTTCCTCGCCGGACGGCGAATTGCCGTTCCACATTCCGCGGGATTAGTCCCGCAGGGACGTCGCTCTCGCGTCGATCGCCACCATGCGACCGCCGCTGCGCGACGAACCTCTCCTGCCGGGACTCCCGCCAGGAGAGGGTTCTTGTAGCGGCTTCGCTTTGCCTGGGCTATTTTGCAACTGTCCCTACGGGACTTGGCGCCTACGGCGCTTACTTTCAATCGGGCTTGTTCGCAGGATACCTTCCGGCTACCGCCAGCGTCTGTTCGCCGCTGAGAGCACGGGAGGTTTCCGTCATACGGATCAGTTCCTCGCGATAGCCTTCAGGATCGGGTCCTCGGGCTGTGCGAGCCAGCGCCAGGACGTCGTCGTAGGTTGCCGTCCCCCTGTGCGGCGATTTGCGAAGCAGCATCCCGAGCTCTGCCACGGCAGCGGCGAACTGCAGATCGGCCGAGGCTTCATAGACGCTCTTGCCATCGTCCAGCGCGCGCACCTCGGCTAACTGGCTGGTGTCGGCGTTCGGTTCCTTGTACCGCAGACGCAGCTTCGCGAGCTCCGTGCCCGCGGCCACGCCGTTTTTCGGAACGAGCTCATAGAGCGCGGTCACCGTGTGCCCGGCGCCGAGTTCGCCCGCGTCTTTGGTGTCGTCCTCGAAGTCCTTGTTCGCCAGGGCGCGATTCTCGTAGCCGATCTGCCGGTACGACTCGACCGCGGCAGGATTGAGCTCGAGCTGCACCTTGACGTCCTTTGCCACGGCGACGAGCGTTCCGGTGAGCTCATGGACGAACACTTTCTCCGCCTCCTTGAGCGTGTCGAGATACATGTAATTGCCATTGCCAGTGTCGGCGAGCTTCTCCAGCAGGGCATCGTTTAGGTTGTCGTCCCCTACGCCGAGGCACGTCAGGAAAATGCCGAGCTTGCGCTTCTCCTCGATGAGCTTCGTGAGCTCGTCGAGCCTGGACATGCCGACATTGAAGTCGCCATCGGTGGCGAGGATTACGCGGTTGTTGCCGTTTCGAAGAAAGTTCTCCTGGGCAACCTTGTAGGCCAGCTCGATCCCGGCGCCTCCTGCCGTCGAGCCCCCGGCCTCAAGACTGTTGACGGCCGCGAGAATGGTTGCCTTGTCCGCGCCCGACGTTCGCGGAAGCGCAAACATGGCCGAGTCCGTAAAGACGACGATGGCTACCGAGTCTTCGGTCCGAAGCTGCTCGACCAAAACGCGAAGCGCCGACTTCAACAACGGCAGTCGTGGAGATGGCTCCATCGACCCCGACACATCCAGGAGAAACACGAGATTGTTCGGTGCCATCTGCCACTGATCGAGACGGCGTCCGCGAATGCCGATTCTCATCAAGCGATGATTCAGGTTCCACGGGCATCCGGCCACCTCGGTCGAAATCGAGAACGGACGGCCATCATTGGGTTCCGCATAGGCATAAGGAAAATAGTTGATCATCTCCTCGATGCGCACTGCGTCAGCAGGCGGGAGCTGATTCGCGCTCAGGAATCGCCGCACGTTCGCATACGAGGCCCGGTCGACGTCGATCGAGAATGTCGTAACCGGCTGGTCCGCCGCTCTCTGAAACAAGCTCTCTGTGATTGCGGCGTATTGTGCAGTCTTAGCGGGTTCCAGGTACATCGCGGGATAAGCCGGCGACGCGCTGACCATGGTGGCCGGCACCCTGTAGGATTGCACCGTGCTGGAGCCGAATTGCGGAGCATGAAACACGCCCGGTTCGTTCGACGGGGCGGCGGCGGTGACAGTGATCGCCTCCGCCGCATAGCTCAGGCGGAGTCGAGTCTCGAGCTCGACGACCTCGCTCTTCACTTCGAGCTGTCTGGTTTGTCGCTGCATGCCCTCCAACTCCACGACGAGCGTGTACGAGCCGGGCGAGACATTGACGAAGCGGTACTCGCCATTGACGTTCGTGGCGACAGCGCGAGTGCCGAGGCCCTTGGCCGAGAGCGTTACGGTCGCTCCGGGAAGTGGGCTGCGGTCAGCGAAGACTCGACCGTGAATCATGGCCGAGCCTGTCGATGGAAGCACAGTGGTTGAAATGACCTTGGTTGTGTTGGGGTCCGTCGCACACGAATGGGCCAAGAGCACGACTGCGAGAGCGATCAGGGCGAGACAACTGGATCTAACTCGGGACACACCTGCTGCGATGGGCTTCATAATCCCTCCTTCTCTCGTTGGCGGGCGCTCGCGGAGGGATCATTGTGCAGAGACGCTGCCCCGCCTATTGTGTGCGTAAGTCGCACATCGTCAGCGGTATCAGATTGTTCTCAAGACCGCAACATCGATAAATACGAATGCGCGACGTGATTCTCGTACAGATTTGTGGATAAGAGGAGCGCATCTCTGCGGCTCAACCGGAAAAGG
>DASQGS010000209.1:0-2997 GCA_035632455.1 Thermoanaerobaculia bacterium
TCCGCGGATGTAGGTGCCGATGCCGAAGTCGGCGATCTTGCGGCAGTCGATTCCGATGCGCATCGTCCGCGGCCATTATCGCGCCGCAGCGGCGAGGAGGTCGCTCATGATCGCGGCGCTGCGGTCCCATCGGTAGAGGCGAGCGCGCTCGGCACCGCGCGCGCCGAGCTCGGCGCGCAGCGCCGGATCGCCGAGGATGCGGACGATCGCTACGCGCAGCGCGTTCGTGTCGCCCGGCGCAATGAGCAGCGCCGCATCCGAGGCGAACTCCGGGATGGCACCGGTGCGCGTCGCCACGACAGGCGCGCCACAGGCCATCGCCTCGAGCGGCGGAATCCCGAAACCCTCGTGGCGCGACGGATAGACGAACGCCAGCGCATTTTGGTAGAGCGCGAGCAGCAGCAGGCTGCCGGCGAATCCGGCGATCGTGACGTCCGGCAACTTGCGCGCTCGCGCCAACAGGGGTTCGCTCTTCCAGCCGCGATCGCCGCAGAGGACGAGGCGTGGCCGTGGGCGCGGCAGCGATTCCCACACGTCGAGAAGGTCGTCGATTCCCTTTCGCGGCTCGATCGTTCCGACGAAAAGGAGGTAGGGCGTGTCGCGGAGATCTTCGGGCAGCGAACCGCGATCCGCCGGTGAATCGGTGGGGCGGAAGACTTCATCAACGCCGTTGGGCACGATCGTGATTCGCGACGCGGCAAGTCCGAAGCTCCGCATTGCCTCGTCCGCCGTCGTACGCGAGACCGCAGCGATTCGCGCCGCCCGCTCCAGGCTCGGCCCGATGAAGAGGTTGAACGAGAGGATGGTCTTGAGCCGGTGTCGCCCGGGCATCGTGATCGACGTGAAGTCATGCAAGGTCACCACCGCCGGAGCCCGCAGAGTCAACGGCAGCGTGCCGTGCGGTCCCCAAACGACGTCGGCTCGCTCCTCGGCGGCGATCCGAGGGAGCTTAAGCTGCTGCCAGACGACTCCGAGCGCCGACTCATCGACGCGGAAACGGCAGTGCTCGATCCCAACGCGATTCTCGATCGACGCGTGAGACGCGAGAATCGGCGGCGGTGCGATGGCGAGGCGCCGTGCGATCTCCGCCGTGTGTACCCCGATGCCGGTGCGCGATCCGACCAGCGGCCGCGCGTCGATGAGGAGATTCACGTGGGGCATTGTAGCGGGCCAGGCCTGGGGCAATTGAGCGATCATCGGACCGATCAGTCCGATCGGACCGATCGATTGCACGGGGAAGTGTGATGATCGCCGTTCGTTTCACCGCTCCGCTGCGTGCCGCAGCACCTTCAGCGTTTCCTCGGCCGTTCGCGACCATAGCATTTCGCCGGCGCGCTTGCGGCCGCGGGCGACGAGCTCCTGGCGAAGCTCGTGATCCCGCATCGCCAGCTCGATCAGTCCCGCGAGCTCGGCGGAGTCACGCGGATCGAAGTAAAGAGTGGCGTCGACTCCGATCTCCGGCAGCGACGACGAGCGAGCGGTGATCGACGGCACGCCGTGCGCCATCGCCTCGAGCAGCGGAAATCCGAAACCTTCGTAGAGCGACGGGAAGACGAAGATCTCCGCCTGTCGATAGACCGTAGCGAGCTGGCCTGGGCGGAGATAGTCGAGGTGATGGATCGACGCGCGCCACCGGCTCGATCGCATCCGCTTGACGATGTCCTCCGACTTCCAGCCGATTCTCCCGACCACGACGAGCGCGCCGTCGTAGGCGGCGCGGTCCTTCAGCGATTCGAAAGCATCGAGAAGCACGCCGAGGTTCTTGCGGGGCTCGATCGTGCTGACGAAGAGAAGGTAGCGATCGGGGAGGCCGCCGACCGGCTCACCGGCCGCCGGCGTTGCAAGCCCGGAGTGAATAGCCACTGCGCGTCGCGGGTCGATCTCATAGAAGTGCAGCAGGTCTCGCCGCGTGGCCTCGGAGACGCAGATGATGGCGTCCGCGGCGGCGATCTCGCGCGGCATCACGTGGTTGAGATTGTCGAGCGTCTCCTTCTGCAGCAACTCCGGGAAGCGGCGGTAGGTGAGGTCGTGCACGGTGATGACGCGGCGCCGCGCCACCGCCGAGTGAAGGCGCGGAAGAAAGTAGTTTGCCCCGAGAAAGACGTCGCAGCCCGCGAGCTCCATCCAGAGGACGTAAGCGCCCGCGGTGAGCGAGCGGGCGAAGCGCGACGGCGGCAAGCCGCGGAGGTCGAACGTGCAGTACTCCGCTTCCGGCGGAAGGTCGGTATGCAGATGCGGGCCGGCGTCGGTGACGCGTGCATCGCCGAACAGCATCAGCTCGAGGTCGTCATGCTTTGCCATGGCATGGATCAGGTGATGGAGATACCAGCCGATGCCGGTCAGCGGCTCGTAGAACGGGCGGATGTCGACGCCGATGCGCAGTCTGCGCGGCTTTCGAAGCAGCCGCCGCGCGGAGGCACGCGCTCGCGACGCGAGCGCCCGGCCAAGAGTGCGGGCGACCACAACGCCGGCAGGTGCCGTGCCGTGCATTGCCGAGAGAGCCGAGCGAACCATGGCGCGCGGATGGTAGCCGATCTCGTGCGCGGGCGTATGTTGAACCTGCAGGTCCGTCGCTGCATGTGTCATCCTTCGCCGCGCTACTCTCCCTCCGGGGGTTTAGAGCCGCCGAAGGCGGCGCAAGTGTGTAGCCCCCGGCTTCAGCCGGGGGTTGGCGGTGGTTCGACAAAGCTGTTGTGGAGCCCGCGACGCGGGCGACAGGCTCTTCGGTGGCACATACACGCGAGACCGTCATCGCCTTAACATCGCGCTTCGCGCGGGGTCCCCTCACCCGCGCTTCGCGCCGCCCTCTCCCGCCGGGAGAGGGCTTCTCGTTGGTTCGATTAACTGAAAGTCAAAATGTCCAAACTCAAGTAGCCGCCGCGGCGCCGGAAGAACGTGGACGGCGAAGGATCTCCTTGCGAGAATCGCGTTTTCTGCCAAGGAGATCCTGCGGCGCGCTCTAACCCTCCGGGCTTCGCCGGCTCGGGATGACACGGG
>DASQGS010000210.1:0-7950 GCA_035632455.1 Thermoanaerobaculia bacterium
TTCCGGCAGACGCTCAGGCTCGGTATGAGCTCCCAGAGCGGTCCGCGCGTTTTCGATTTCAAAGAACGGTCCTGCAGGTACGCCAGGATCGTGAAGGCCACGCCGACCGTGAGCGCGGCCACGCCGACAGTCGAGAGCAGCAGGTGCGCCGTGAAGAGATTCGAGCGAAGCGAAGGGTTGAGCAACGCGATGGGGTCGCCGACGACCGCGCTGACCGTGAGCAGGGCGAGCACGAGTGGATAAACAAAGAACGATGCCGCGTGTACGCGGTAGCGAATGAACAGCACCAGCTCGACCACGAAGATCGTCCAGGCGATAAACGACGAGGCCTCCGCGAGGTTCGTCAGCGGAGGATGGTGCGTGCGGACGCAGACCGAGCCGATCCACACCGTGTGGCTGGCAAAGCCGGCGATCATCGCCCCGAGCGCGGTGTGCTGCATCGTCTGCGCGCGATGAAACAGCGAGGCCAGGGCGATCAGCGTCCCTACGGCATAGAGCGCGAGTGCGAGGTAGAGCAGGACGCTCGGCGGGATCGTCATGGCTGGCTCAGTTTCTTGCAGAACACGACTTTGTCGTCTTCGATTCGATAGAAGTCTTTGATCCGCGAGATCTCGTCGTATCCGCTGCGCTGATAGAAGCGGATCGTCGGCGCGTAGCTCTGCTTCGACGAGGTCTCGATGAGCAGCATGCGTCCGCGCTGGCGGCGGACCTCGTTCTCGACGAACTTGAGGAGGAGTTGCCCGAAGCCCTGGCCCTGATGCTTCGGGTCGACGGCGATCCAGTAGAGATCGAAGACACCGTCGGTGAGCGGCGTGGCGCCGAAGCAGACATAGCCTTGCACCATTCGCCTCGGCCCGCTGTCGGGCTCCTCCAGGACGTGGACCGTGTACTCGCTGCGCCCGCCGTGCTCCAGGGCCTGGTCGACCAGATCCATAGCCGCTGCGATCTCATCGTCCTTGAAGCGAGCGGCGGCGACGAGGATCTCGCGAATCCGATCGCGGTCTTTCGGCTCGGCGGGTCGAATGTTCATGCGAACGATGGCGGCGAGGAGTGCCGCGGCGGTGCCCAGGCTGCCGGCCGCCACCTCGCGTGGATCGACATCATAAGCGTCCTGCGGATTTCGCGATACATCGGCAAAAGGAGCGCGGCCGTCCCGGCCGCTATCGCCGGGCGTCCCCGCCCGGCGAGGGGATCTTGGGAGGGCGATCCTGGTATCCGCTGTCATAGGTCGCTGTCTCGCGCGTCACCGGAGCATGTACCCCGATCGCGAGGCTGATTGTCGCGAAAAAGGGCCGGCAGGGCCGGTCAAGGAGCGCACAGAGTGGTGTGTTGATTGTCACAGGACGCATGCGCTTCGCCGGCCGGCGTCATGCCTCCGAGCCACGGCGAGCAGATTGAGTGGATTCGGTTGGTAGGGGAGCGGACGAGATGCTCGGCTGCGATCGCCTCCTCAGCGGGAGATGACACGATCGAACATCTGCATCCGCTGGCGGAGCCGGCTCGCGGCGCGCCGGCGCCGAAACTCAACGAGGTTCCCTTCGTCGAGCAGCCGGATCAGACCTTCGGTTTCGGGCTCCATGACGATCATGCCGCTCGTCATCGGAGGGCGCTTCGGTCCCTTCGATTCCGAAGGTTGTTTAGTTGCGGTCCCACGCGCCTTTGAGCCTGCAGCTCGCGTACCGCCGACTTCATCTCGTTTCATTGCGCCTCCACCCTGGAAAGCACTCCAAGTATCCTTCCAAACGACGCGCAAATCAACGCTTCCGGCTGCGCGGCGGAGTGAAAGTGGTCTCTCCTGCTGCTCGTAACAATGAATACACCTGCCGGTTTCCCGTCGGGATTCTCTAGCGGAATGCTGACTGCAGACACGTAATTCCTGCGATCAGATTCGTCCTGAGCGCTGTCCGCAGTCGTCGTCCAAAATATCCCTGGCAAGTATGGCGTGACCAGTGGGGTCGCTTGTCCGATAGCCTTCCCGACATGCGCCTCTCCAACCTTCCAACTACGGTTCTTCACAGGAATGTCAGGGTGACTTCGACGGGCGACTGGAACCAGCGTGTCTCCGTCGAGCCGATAAAGCATGAAGTTGTACCTGTCATCCGGTCGGAAGCCGAAGAGGACATCCTTATCCTCGACGCACGACTCGAGAACCCGATCTAACGCAGACTGTATCGACCGGCCGGCGACGATCTCATCGTGAAGACTGGCGAACAAATCTAGCAAGAGCCTCTGAGCGTCGCCAGCCTCTGCACTGAGTGCCGCCTCCTCTTTCAGTGAGATCAACAAGTGAGTCAACTTCGAAATGATGTACTGAACTGCGTGTCCAGTCGTTCCGCTCCACTTCAACTCCACCCAGTTGTCCGCGTGACCCATGCGAACCGCGTCGATGAACCGCTCCTGTGCCGGGAGGTTCTGCACGTACGGTTTCACGTCGGGAAACAACTTCAGAAGCTTCTTGTCCAGTTCGGCTTCAGTGATGCCCTTCGAGCGCCTTTTCAACGCCGCCCGCCGTTCCGAAACCTTCGACGCAAGCTCGTTGACGTCCTCACGGATCAATACAACCGGGTAGACGCCTGCACCCCGTGCTGCTTCGTATTCGCACCATGTAATCGACTTGCCATCCGCATCTGACGGGGCGCCGTAGCGCGTCCCGATGAGCGTGACCAGGACATCCGAATTCCTCACTGCATCGAGGCACGCTTCGTGGGAGGAGAGCCCCTTCTTTACCGGGAAGTTGTGCTTATCGCTTCGCCAGACCTGCATCCCAAAGTGTGTGAGGGCCTCGTCGATCTCGTCGCGGACGTGCTTGAGATCGTCGACGGTCGAACTAAGAAATACGATGAGCTGACGCATGGCCTGCGATGAACAAACACTCTGCACGATTTTTCGCCATAAGTAAAAGGCGACTGCGTGACTGAGGCGAAGGAAGTGTCTTCTGAGCCAACGGCCGACGCCCGCGCCCTACTTCTTCTTCCGAAACGCCGCGATGCTCCCGCCTCCGATGACTTCGGTCGATCCGTCCGAGGCAATCGCGATTGCCGTTCGGGCGGGGATACCTAGGCCGAGCTCAGTCCCGGGAACCGACATAAGCCGGCGGAGCATCGTGTCGTCGGCGGGATCGAAGCCGGTGTCGATCACGGTGTCTCGGATCCATCCGAGGGCCGGGATCGCCGAGCCCGGGCCGCGCATGTCGCGGACGTGCGTCCCGAACGAGGCCGCGGCGGCACCGATCGCCGCGATGACCGCGCCGCCCGCCGCGGCCTCGCGCAATGCTCCCTCGGCCGCGCTCTCGCGGAGCGTCCCGACGAATTGGTTCGTGACTCCGCCACCGAGGTAGACCATCCCTGCTCCGAGAATCATCGACAGGTTCTTCTGGCGCCGGACGTCGCGCCCTCGGTAGATCGGGACATTGACGACTTCGAGCGACGAGTCGATCTCCTTGAGGTAGCCGCCGAGGTGAATGGCGTACTCCGACGAGCCGGAGGCGGTGGGGAGGAACGCGATCGTCCGCCTGCCCGCGGGCATTTTCGCCACGAGATACTCATCGATCTCGCGCGTCTCTCCGAATGAAAACTCGCCGCCTCCGATGAGTACGAGCAGGCGGAGATCGGCGGCGAGCGCCAGGCTGAGCGGATTCATCGCGCGGCATGGTATCGCGAGTCCCGCGAGCCGCGCTCTCGGCCGGCAGCAGCGTCCGCAGCCGGTAACAGTCTTGAACCTTCGCTCAATCAGCCCGTAGTAGCCGGATCAGACCGATATCGTAAGGGAGGCTGGCTCATGGCGAAACGTTCATGGCTCGAGACCGGAATCGTTGTCGCTTGCCTGGTTTTCATCGGTGTCCTGGCGCTGTCCGGTTTCATCGAGCGCGATGTCCTTCTCCTGCACGTCCTGCAGGCACTGATCTACGTCGCCGTGATCTGGCTCAGCCTGCGCGGGAGCAAGTGGGGCTACGGAATCGGGATCTCGATCGCGTTTCTATGGGACTTCTACAATCTCTTCACCGGATTCGTCTTTCGCGCCGGCGTCCGGCAATGGGCGCTCCTGCTGCACGGACAGCCGGTCACGAACTTCGTGCAGCTCAGCGCGCCGGTGGGCTGGCTCGACCACATCGTCCTGATCGGGCTGCTAATCGCAGCCTACGTTCGCCATCCGGATAAGAAGTGGAGCGACAGCCTCCGCCTCGCCGGCGCGGCAGCAGGCACCTTCCTCTATTTTGCGCTGATCATCGCTGTGACTTGGCCGCAGTTCATCCCGAGGTTCAGGGCACATTTTGGGGTGTGAGCGATCCTTAGTCCCTCACCCAGTGGCACGTGTACCCATGCGGCTTCTTCTGCAGGTAATCCTGGTGATGGCTCTCGGCCGGCCAGAACGTCGTCGCGGCGACGATCTCGGTGACGATCGGGCGCTTCCATTTGCCCGACTTGTCCACCTTCTCCTTCACCCGCTGGGCGGTCTCCTTCTGGCGATCGTCGTGGTAGAAAATCGCCGAGCGGTATTGCGTGCCGATGTCGTTGCCTTGGCGATTCGCTGTGGTCGGGTCGTGCAGGCGGAAGAAGTACTCGACGATCGCTTCGTAACTGACCTTCTCCGGATCGAACACGATCTCGATCGACTCGGCGTGGCCGGTGCGCCCCGTTTTCACATCCTCGTATTCGGGCTTTTCGAGCGTGCCGCCGGTGTAGCCGACGGTCGTGTCAATGACGCCGGGGAGTTTGCGGATCAGTTCCTCAACTCCCCAGAAGCAGCCGCCGGCGAGAGTCGCGGTCTCCTGGGCCATCACTTCTTCCCTCCGTGCGCCGGTTGCTGTTGGAAGAGCGGCAGATACTGTCCATACCCCTCTGCTTCGAGCTTCTCGACCGGGACGAAGCGGAGGGCCGCAGAGTTCATGCAATAGCGTTGGCCGGTCGGCGGCGGTCCGTCGTCGAACACGTGTCCGAGGTGGGAGTCGGCGTGTTTCGAGCGCACCTCGGTGCGGAGAATGAAGAACTTACGGTCGGATTTCGTCACGACGTTCGCCGCCTCGAGCGGGCGTTTGAAACTCGGCCATCCGGTGCCCGACTCGTACTTGTCGAGCGAGCTGAAGAGCGGCTCGCCGGAGACGACATCCACGTAGATGCCGGCCTTGTGGTTGTCCCAGTATTCATTGTGGAACGACGGCTCGGTGCCCTCGTGCTGCGTGACGTCGTATTGCATCGGGGTGAGGCGTTTCTTCAGCTCCTCGTCCGACGGTTTCTTGAAATTCGTCATCGATGCTCCCTTCGAGGTGGTGGCGGGCGCGGCCGGCCGTGACGGTGTAGAGCTCGTCTGCGCCTGCGCCCGGAAGAACAGAACTGCGGCCACGGCGACCGCAACGACCGGCGCAATGACAACATAACGGTATGACACGGGTGTTCCTCCTGTGGATGCCTCTAACGAAAAGGCCATCGAACAATATTCGATGCCGGCAGCGACAGAACGGTTTCAGTGTTTTCTCACGGCTGGAATCGCGAAGGTGCGATGTCCGCATCCAGGTGCAGCTCGGTTACCTTTCGGGTCGCGCCGATCCATGGGTCGACGTACGAGGCCCGGACGATGAACGGCAGCTTGATGCCGCCGGCATCGCGGTAATCCTCGAAATCCGTCTGCTCGGGGACGCGGCCGATGGATCGGTCGGTGAGGACCACTTTGCGCACCAGCAGGCCGGACTCGGCATCGAAATAGAGCGACTCGTGGTGATGGGTGTCGACGTTGCGATCGAGGACGATGGTGTCGCGCTCGTTGATCTTCTCTTTGTTGCGCCGGGCCCGATAGCCCTCGGTCCCCGTGACCGGATGCACCATCGAGTCGAGCGCGTCCATGATCTCCCGCAGGCGCTCGATCTGCGGCGGAGCGAGGTCCCGCGTCCCCTTCGCGTCGTGCATCCAGCCGCGCGTTCCGTCGAAGCCCTGCATGAATTTGCCATCCTCGTCCGTCACCTCGATGCGCACGGAGTCAGGCAAGCGGCGCTCGACTGCGAACGGCAGCGCCTTGCCCGCGAAGCCGGTCACGGTGCCGGTCAACGTGTAACTGCGCACCGTCTTGGCCCTCGCAAGGGCTGCGTCACCGCCGACCGCCGCCACATATTTCGCCAGGATGTCCGGCGCCTTCGGAGGCTCGACGCGTGCCGGCACCGGCGTGGGAAACGGTGGCGCGGGCGTCGGGAGCGGCACGAGAGCGACCGGGCGGATTGCGCCGCGATGACAGGTGAAGCAGCTCACGGTCGGGTGGTCGTGAAAGCTGGCGTGGTTGAGGTCGATGACCATGCGGATCATCTCGCGGGCCTCGCGCTTGGACTGTTTGTCGTCGCTGGCGAAATCCCACTTGTCGTCCTTGAAAACGTGGCAGAAATCGCAGTGCACGCCGAGGGAGGCGCGCACCATATTCATCGTCCGCTGCAACTCCAGGGCCGAAAGACCGGTGAGGAGCTGGACGTTCTTCGGGCCGTCGGGGCGCTTCGCTTCGTCCTTTTTTTCCTCGCCTTTCGCAGGCTCCTTCGGCGCATCGGCGCTCTTCCCCGCCTCCGGCTTCGGTTGGGCCTGATTGGGATCAGCGGCAAACAACGGCGAGATGAGGAAGGTAAGGGCCAGAGGGATAGCAGACAGAATTCGCTTCACTGGATGAAGCTCCTTTCGCGAATCGATGATGGATGGGAGGGAGTGTAGCGTGAACGAGCTGAATCGAAAGTCAGGACGCTGAAAACAACCTACAGAACATCCGAGGTCTGATTCGGCTCGCCATCCGCGAAGCGGCTGGGCCGCAGGGCGTGGATGTCGATCGAATGAGCTCGACCGTCGAGGATCATCTCGGCGACGAGCTGGCCGATCGCCGGCGAGTGCATCACTCCGTGGCCCGACGAGCCATTGGCGAGCAGGAGATTCGCGATCGCGGTGCGGCCGATGATCACGTGCTTGTCCGGCGACATCTCGTAGAGGCCCGCCCAGCTTTGCGATCGGTCGATGGCGACGTCGCGCAGGCAACCGATGCGATCTCGTGCAAACGCGGCCACGCGCTCGATCCACGGATCTTCGACGGACGTATCGAAAGGATCTTCGCTGCGCGGAACGTCCGGCCAAAGCAGCAGAACGCGGCCGTCGCGCACGCGAAGATGAAAGCCGTCGCGCGTGAAGATCGTCATCGGCATCGTCTCCGGCAGCGGATGTCCGGCGACCGTCACCGCGACCTGCCGCTTGAGCGGGACCACCGGAATCTCGATGCCTGCGAGAGCTGCCACGCTGCCCGCCCAGGCGCCGCCGGCATTGACCACGATGCCCGGGGAAACGTCACCGGATGTGGTTTGAACCGAGCCGATCCTTCCTGAGTCGATCGCGAGCCCTGTGACCTTGGCTCCCCGAATCACTTTCGCGCCGAGCCTGCTTGCGTCATCGAGATAGCCGCGCAGAATCTGCAGCGGGCGGATGAATCCGTCACTCGCGCAGAACGTGCCGCCGATGACATCGCGGCTGGTGACGGCGGGATTGATCGCGAGTGCTTCAGCGGCATCGACGACGACAGCCTCAGTCACTCCGAGGCGCCGCTGCAGCGCGTTCGCGGCGCGAAGAACCGCGAGCTCGTTTTCGCTGGAGGCGAGGAAAAGGTAACCACTAGGGCTATAGCCGGAATCGGTGCCGACCTCCTCCTGAAAGCGCTTCAGCTTCTCGCGGCTCAGAAGTGAAAGGCGAATATTGACCTCGGTGGCGAACTGCGCGCGATAGCCCCCAGTGGCCCGAGCCGTGCTCCCGCTGTTCAGATCGTGTCCGCGATCGAGAAGGATGACCTTGCGGCAGCCTCGCGACGCGAGATGCCAGGCGATGCTCGCTCCGATGACTCCCGCACCCACGATCACGACGTCTGCGGTTTGCATTGCGCGATTGTAGTGGACGCAAAGCAGAGCACGGTGTTGGTAGCGTAGGGCCCAGCCGCGCTGGGCCGCCG
>DASQGS010000211.1:0-3180 GCA_035632455.1 Thermoanaerobaculia bacterium
CGCGCCTCCGAGGCCTCGGAGGCCTTCGACTTCGCGGCATCCTGAATCAGGCCGACAGTGCGTTTGTTGGCCTCCTCGGCGAGCTTCGCGAACACTCCGTAGTTCGAGCGATCGGCCGGAATGGGCGTGGACTTGACCCACGCGCCGTTGGCAAACGCGAAGAAATCGTCGCCGGGGCTCACGCTCTTGTCCATCCCCGCGAGATCGAGCCCGTGCGATTTCTTGGCTGCATCAGCAGCGCCGAGGAAAGCGGTACCCGCGACAATGACGAGCATCGTGACGAACATCTTGTAAATACGCATTCGCATGATGCCATTATCCGATTTCTTGCGAGGGGACTCTGCAAACTTGCGGATTCGGACGAGGACGCAACGGAGGCTGCCGCGATTCCAGGGAGGCACCTGATTTGGTCGTCCTGAGCGACGGGACGGCGCGACGCGCCGACGAAGGGGGAATGACACAACTCGCGAAGAACTCTCTGCGTTCTCTGCGTCTCTGCGGTGATGCTTTTCTTTGGGGTCTGGCGGCAAAGAAATATTCAACGCAGAGACGCAGAGGTCGCAGAGAAATTCTCGTGAGGTCACCTTCCGCGCCTAAACGAGCGGTGTCACTAGAAGCCGCGGATCTCCTCAGCAGGATTGTGGTCTTCGCAAGGGGATCCTTCGCCGCGCTACGACCCCTCCGGGGGCTTCGCCGGCTCAGGATGACGCAATCGCCGGGGTGGCAACGGCGCCGTTATCCGCGCCCGTAGACCTCGTAGAACTTGCCGTCATTCTGGGCCAGACGGCGGAGCGGCTCGCTGGCGTTGAATCGTGGGCCGACGCGAGCGGCGAGATCTTCGAGCCGGCCGAAAATGTAGGGCAGACCGAGGGAATCGGCGTAGCGCAGGAGACCTCCGCGGAACGGCGGGAAGCCGGTGCCCATGATCATGGCGAGGTCGAGCTCAGGCGCGGAGGCGACGATTTTCTCGTCGAGGATCAGCGCCGCTTCGTTGACCATGGCCAGCACCATGCGCTCCACCGCCACGTTGGCGTCGATCTCCTTTCGAGAGCTCGTGGCCATGACGCTGTACACGCTGGGATCGGGATCTCCGCGCTTGCCGTCTTTGTAGACGTACACTCCGCGGCCGTTCTTCTTGCCGAGGCGCCCGTCGGCCAGCAGCGTTTCTACGGCCTTCGACGACTGCATGCGGCCTGCGAACGCCTTCGTGAGGATCGATGCCGCCTTCGCCGCCACGTCGATGCCGACCTCGTCGAGCAGCGCGAGCGGACCCATCGGCATCCCGAAGCCGGTCATAGCTTTGTCGATCGATTCGATGCTGTAGCCTTCCTCGACCAGATAGCCGGCTTCGTTGATGTAAGGACCGAGGATGCGGTTGACGACGAAGCCCGGGCCGTCGTTGCAGATGACGACGGTCTTGCCCAGCTTGCGCGCGAACGAGGCGACGGTTGCCATGGCGGCGTCGGAGGTCTTCTGGCCGCGAATCACCTCGACGAGCGGCATTCGATCGACGGGGTTGAAGAAGTGCATGCCCACGATGTTCTCGGGACGCTTCGCTCCCTCGGCGATGTCCGTGATCGGGATCGTCGACGTGTTCGTGGCGAAGATCGCCTCCGGTTTGGCCTGGGCTTCGAACTCCGAGACTACCTGGCGCTTGATCGCGAGATTCTCGACCACCGCTTCAATCACCACATCGACGCTCGAGAAACCGTTCCAATCCAACGTCGACGTGATGCGCGCGAGCTTACGCTGCATCTCGCCGCGAGTCATGCGGCGGCGGTCGACACGCCTTTTCCACACCTTCGATGCCGCCTTCATCCCGCCGGCGATTGCTTTCCAGTTGATGTCGCGCATGCGGACCGCGGCGTCGGTTTTGTCGGCGATGATTTGGGCGATGCCGCCGCCCATGATCCCGGCACCGAGGACGCCGGTGCTCCGAACCTCGAGAGGCTTGGCGGCGATACGATCCTTCTTCGAATCTTCCATGAGGAAGAAGAGGCGCACGAGATTCTGGGCGACGGGGCTGCCGACGAGGTTGGCGGCCTCCTCGGTCTCGCGCTCGAGACCGCGATCAATGCCGGCGGAGAACCCGAATTGCATGACCTCGAGAGCCTTGAGCGGCGCCGGATAGTGTCCGTGAGTCTTCGCAAGCGCGGCCTTCCGCGCCCTGCTGAACACCACGCTCCGCATGAGTGGATTGCCTTCGATGTAGAACTTCGTGCGTCCGCCCGCCTTGCGCTTTCCCTTCGCCGCGAACTGCCGGGCGACGTCGAGGAGGATGGGTCCGGGCACGACCTCGTCCACCAATCCGACTTGCTTGGCTCGCTTTCCCTCGAGTTGCTTGCCGGCGAGGATGATGTCTAACGCAGGCATGAGACCGATGAGGCGCGGGAGCTTGGTCGTGCCGCCCCAGGCCGGAAAGATGCCGAGGTTGACCTCAGGGAGGCCGATGCGGGCCCGCGGATCGTCGCTCATCACACGGTAGTCACAACTGATGGCCAGCTCGCACCCACCGCCGAGGCAGGCGCCGTTGATGGCCGCGACGGTCACCTGCGGCAACTTCGAAAACCGATGGAACACCTGCTGGCCGAAGCGCGTGTACTCCTTTGCCTGGGCAACGGAGGTCACCTTCGTGAACTCGGTGACGTCAGCTCCGGCGATGAAGATCGACGGCTTGCGGGAGGCGATGATGATGCGCTTGACGTCGCTGGACTGGGCCATCCGATCGACGATGCCCGAGAACTCGGCCATCACCGCCGACGAGAACTTGTTGACTTTCTCACCCGGCAGATCGAAACAGATGATCGCCAGGTCGCCGTCTCGCTCGACGGTGAACGCGCCCGTGGATTCTGCCGGCATCGCCGGCGGTGCCTCAACCGAAGTGGTGCTCATGATCGTTTCTCTTATCTATCGTCATCTTGCCCCTCATCGACATAGAGCTGATCGATGACGTCCTTGTACTTCTTGTCGATGACCTTCCGCTTAACCTTGAGCGACGGCGTGATCTCGTCGGCCTCGATGGTGAAATCGCGCGGCAGAAGGGCGAAGCGGCGGATCTTCTCCTGCCGGTCGAGGTTCTGATTGAAGCGATCGATCTCGTTCTGGTAGAGGCCGCGCACGCGCTCGTCGGCGACCAGCTCTTCGTAGTTGCGGAACTGCACGCCCATCGCCTTCGCATCG
>DASQGS010000212.1:0-6259 GCA_035632455.1 Thermoanaerobaculia bacterium
CGGCGGCCAGGCCGCCGCTTTCGTTGACCACTCGCGGTTCACTGACTACTTGCGCACGAGCAACGTTCGTCGCAAGCTTCACGACCTTCGTTCTTCGCGCGAAAAGCGGCGGCCTTGCCGCCGCAGTCCATAGACGCGCCCGCGTCACTGCGGCGTGATCGTGGTGACGTGCTGGGTCTCGTTGTTCGTCACGGTCACGAATGCCCAGAAACGAAGGCCGGCGTCGATCGGTGTGAGCTCCACGCGAACGTTGTCAAGTGCTGCCAACTGCGGGAACGCGTCGACGAACGACCCGACTTGCGCGTAGCCAGGAACGTTGGCGAAGTCGCCGCCACTAGGCGTGGTGAGCTTGAGCTCGACGTCGACCGCCGCCTCGTTCGACGTGGAGGGATAGATTCGAAGTCGAACGCGTCTGCCGAAGGCGTCGTCGAAATCGTAGACCCGGAGCGTCTGGCGGAATCGTGAATCCAGCGGCACCGAGAGAAGTTCGATGACGCCGGTGTGCGCGCTGCTGTCGTGCAGTACCGGAATCTCGGTACCCCAGGTCAGGGCCTGCCGAGAGAGATCCTGGATGCGAAGATTGAAGGTGACGTGAGCGTTGCCGGGTTTCGTGATCCAGAGATAGGAGCCCGGATGCGGGTAGAGGACGGGGTAGGTTGTCATTTCCAGAGAAGTATTCGGGTCGACCAAGTCCAGTGGGCAAGGAATGGCGCATCCAAAGGGATGCTGAGTAACACGGGTCGGTGTGGAGTTGTCGTTCCGGACGACGAGGTGAATCTCCCAGAGAGAGCCGTACGCGCCTGGGATCGCGCCGCCCGAGATGGGCAGGAGAACGCGCTCGAAGTCCTCGGCGATGATGGAGGTCGAGGTGCAAAGAATGATGGCTGCAAGAACTGATCGTAGTCCAGTCATGGGATCCTCGATTCCGCGGGTGCGGAATAATGCTTCCCTACGTATCATGGTCTCGCGCGTCCGCTGCATGCGATTGCCACACCAGTCGGTGACAAAGAGACCACTTCTGTGATTTGCGCTAATAGAATATCGCTCGCATCCAACACCAACCCTCGGAGTGCCCATGCTTCCTCTCGAATCGATTCGCCCTCTCTTCGCTCACATGGAATGGGCCGATGCCACAGTCTGGACATCCGTCCTTGCGGAGCCGCGTACTGCCGGAGACGTTGTGCTCCGCGACCGGCTTCATCACATCCACCTGGTCCAGCGCGCGTTCCTCTCGATCTGGACTGGCACGGCTCCGGAATTCCTGGAGCCATCGTCGTTCGCCGACCTCGCCGGGCTCTGCCGGTGGGGAAGGGACTATCAGCCGAAGGTGAAGGAGTTCCTGGCGTCAGTCGGCGAGGCGTCGCTCGATCAGCCGATGGCGTTGCCGTGGACCGACATGATCATGGCGCGCATCGGCCGCAGCCCGGAGACCGCGATGCTCGCCGAGACGATGTTCCAGGTCACGTCGCACAGCACCTACCACCGCGGCCAGGTGAACACCCGCCTCCGCGAGCTCGGCGGCGAACCGCCGCTCGTCGATTTCATCGTCTGGGTGTGGCTGGGAAAGCCGGACGCGAATTGGCCGGGATGAGTTCCCTCTCCCCGCGAGGATTTCGTTCAGGCGAAAATCCTGTTCGGGGAGAGGGCAGGGTGAGGGGCAACTAAGCGGTATGAATGTTGAATTGCGCGCCGAAATTGCTCGCCGCCGCCCACGTCGTTGGCGCGATTCTCGCGCTGTTTTCCCCTCACCCCAGCCCTCTCCCCGAACACGATTTTCGCCCGAACGAGATCCTTGCGGGGAGAGGGAGAGGTTAACGCGAAGTGCGGCTCGCCAGTGTCCTCATATCGAAGTGCCTCTCGAAGAACTCATCGCACCACAAGCAGACATTCTCCAGCGCCACGGCGCGCTCGACGCCTTGGTCGCGCGAGATGCCGATCGATTCGCCCATGGCGTAGGGATCGCCTTCGTTGAGTTTCTGAAAGATCGGCGATTTCGCGACGCGCTCGATCACATCGGCGACTCTTTCCGTTCGCGCGTCGCCCATGGGATGGAGCGTGCCCGGGCAGCAGGGGTTGATCTTCCAGAGCTGGATAGAGATCTCCTGCGGCAGCTCAGTGCCACCGAGGAAGCCGCGGGCGCCGGAGAGCACGGCGCAGAAATTGTGGCGTCCGTTGCGCAGCCACGTGCCGGTGCGCATGGCTTGGCCGCGCGCCCAATTGCCGCCGATCCAGAAATCCTCATTCGCGCCCCAGAAGCCGTAACTGAGCGACTCCTTGTGCAGATACGCATCCTTCTCGATCAGCGGCTTCGTCGCGTCGTCGACCATGCCGCGCGAGCGAAACAGCTCCTCGAGGATTCCCCGGCGCGCGCCGCCGTGCTTGTGATACCGATCGATCGAGGCGATGTCGATGCGCGTCACGCCGCGGGCGATCAGCTCGTCGAGGATCGTGCCGTCGAGTAGGTCGCCGTTGGTCTGCAACATGATCTGCGTCGCGTCTTTGTAGCGGGCGCGGACGGCATCCAGAATCGCATAGAGCTTCGCGCGCTCGGTCAGCGGCTCACCGCCCGACAGAATCAGCCGGTCGATCTTCGACGGGAGGTTCCCGACAACAGCCAGGCACTCATCGATGGAGATGCGCGTCCCCTGCGGACCGGAGTCGTTGTAACAGTGATCGCATCGATCATTGCAGAGCTGGGTGAAGACCCAGTAGATGGACTCGAAGTGATTCATTACTGGAATCTCAACCCATCCCAAAACTCCATTTCTTCCGCAACGCCGCTCCCAGGATCCTGGACGAACGCCTCCTTCGTCGCATACGTGTGGAGCGCGCCGTCGCGCATGTGAGCGATCGCGTCGCCCATGAGGATCGACTCCTTCAAGTTGTGGGTCACGAAAATCGATGTGATCGCATGCCGCGCGGCGATGCGCTTGAAGAGCTGTTGCATGCTGCCGCGCGTCTCGCTGTCGAGGCTGCTGAACGGCTCGTCGAGCAGCAACAGCGCCGGGTTGATGGCCAGCGCGCGCCCGAACGCCACGCGCTGGCGCTGGCCGCCCGAGAGTTGATGCGGCATCTTGTGACGCTGCTCGGAGAGATCGAGCTCTGCCAGCATCGTCTCGGTCGCTTCTCGCACCTCCGGCTCGGGGCGATCGCGCAGCCGCAGCCCGAATGCGACGTTATCAAAGGCGTCGAGGTGCGGGAAGAGCAGCGGCTCCTGATACAGATAGAGGATGTGGCGTCGCTGCGGAGGAAGGTTCGTGATGTCGATTCCTCGAAGAAGCACCTGCCCTGCGTCGGGCGCGATCAATCCAGCCACGATCTTCAGCAGTGTGGTCTTGCCGCAGCCCGATCTCCCGAGAATGCTCAGCGTCGTCTGCTGCGCGACCGAGAGGTCCACGCCGCGCAGCACATCCTCGCCGCCGAACGATTTCCCGATGCCACGGGCTTCCAGGAACATTACAGGATCCTCGGCAGCAGGCGTTTGTTGATCCACAACATCACCACCGGCGGAATCACGAGCAGGCAACTGCTGAGTGCCGCGTATCCCGGATTCGCTTCGCCGATGTAGTCGAAGACCTTGAGCGGCAGCGTCTGCACCTTGCCCTCGCCGATCAGCAGCGTGATGCCGTATTGAAACCACGAGATCAGAAAGGTCTGGAAGAAGCAGAGGATCAGCGCATCGCGCGACAGCGGCAGCAGGACGCGGCTGTAGAGCTGGCGCGTGGTGCCGCCCATGGTGTACACGAGCTGCTCGAGCTCGAGCTTCTCGCGATTCCAGAACGCGGTGAAGAAGACGATGCCGAAGCTGAACGCGAAGATGGTCTGCGCGAGAACCACGCCGGCGAACGTCCCATCGATGCCGGCGCGGATGTAGAGATAGAGGATGCACACGCCGAGGATCACCGGCGACATCACGTACGGCGCGTAGGCCAGCGTCAACAGCAGCGGGCGCCGGCGGTGGTAGGCGATGAACTTCGCGGTGATGAAGCTCGCCGCGGTCGAGAGCAACGCCACCGTCGCTGAGAGCGCCGCCGATCTCGCGAAAACCGCGCCGAGGTCGACGCGCCCGGTGACGATCGATCGCCACAGCTCAGCGGTGAACGGGTGCGGAAGGATCGCCGGGAAGCGCCAGCCGTGCGCGAGCGAGAGCATGATCACGAGCGCGAACGGCAGCGCGCATACGACGGCGATGATCGCGGAGGCGAGCCGTTTCATGCCGTCTCCTCCTGCCGCTGGCGCAGCGCGATCACGATCGCGGCGCCGCTGACGATCGTGTAGAGGATGGCGATCGCGAATGCCTCCGGCTTCTGCAGGAGATCGAAGCGCTGATACTTCGTCACCGTGAGCACGGAGACCATCATCGGATACTGCCTTCCGAGGAGAAGCGGGATCTCGTAGGAACCGAGAACGATCACGAACAGCAACAGGACATTGACTCGGGTGCGATGCAGCAGGATCGGCAGCGTGACGCGCAGGAGCGTCTGTCGATCGGTCGCGCCGAGCGAGCGGCTCAGCGCGGCGTAGGCGTCGACGCGCTCGCTTTCGCAGAGCTGCAGGAACAGCAACGCGAAGAAGGGGAGAGCGAGAAGCACGTGCACGGCGATCACGCCGAGGTGCAAGACGTCGTTCGTGAACGCCGGAAACTCCTGCGCGCCGCCGATCAAGTGGATACGCGCGGCGATGCGTGCGAACAGCCCGATCGGCGAGAGGATCTGATATCCGGCGAACGCGCCGACGGTCATCGGCAAAGCCAATGGCAAGTACAGAAACGCGATCGCCCTGGAGTGCAGGCGTCCCGCCTGCAACCGCCGGGCGTCCTCGCCCGGCGGAACGATCTCGACGGAATGTCCCTTCCTGCCGCGAGCTCTGACGATTCTGCCGAGCACAGTCGCGGCGCGAGGACGCGCCGCGATTGCAGGCGGGACGCCTGCGCTCCGTAGGAACAGTGCCACGCCCAGCCCGCCGAATGTCGAGAGCGCGCAGACCACCGCCGACACATACGCGCTGATTCCGAACGCCGCCCACGTTTCGCGGCTGGTCACGACGCGCGACCACGTCGTCAGTGTGAAGCCGTTGCTGAGCAGCCCGGTCAGGCCGAGCGTGTAAAGCAGCGCGTAGAGCAGGCTCGCCGCGATCGGCACCACTGCGATCGCCAGAAAGAGGGCGAAGCCGAGCGTCCCGGCGCTACTTCTGTATGACCTCACTGCGGAAGTCGTCATAGAGTCGGATCATGTACTCCGGCGACAGCTCCATCAATGCTTTTGATTGAATCTCGCTGCGCTCCGGACCGAACTGCCGTTTCGGCAGTGCCGCGAACTTCGCCTGCCATTCCGGCGTAAGCCGCTTGATGTCGAGGATCGTGCCATCGCCCCACACCGCCGGTTTCGCCTTCTCGAGCTGCGCCTCGGCGGAAATGAGAAAGTTCACCGTGACCAGCGCGCCCGCCAGGTGCGCGCTGTTTCTCGTGATGCCCATGAAGTGCGAGTTCTGGATGGTCCCGCTGTCCAGCACGTAGGCCCGCGAGCTCTTGGGGAACAGCCCCTGACCGACCTTGTTGTCGACCTCTCCGTCGTTATTACTGATCGTGAAATCGACTTCGCCGTTCGCGAACATCTGGTGAAGCTGGGCGAGCTGCGCGGGAAAGGTCTCACCGCGCTTCCAGAAATAGGGCTTGATCGAGTTGATGTAATCCCAGAGCTGTCGCGAATACTTCTTGTACTTCGCCTCGTCGAATGGTCCAGCGAGCTCGCGCTCGCCGCCGGCGACGTCGATGAGCAAGCCCTTGAGAAACGTCATGCCTGCGAACGTCGTGTCGAACGTGAAGCGGCCGGGATTCTTGCGCACCCACGCCGCCAGCTCGGCGCGATTGCGCGGCGGGACAGGCACGCGCTCGGAGTTGTGGATGATCGCCATCTGCACGTTGCCCCACGGACACTCGTATCCGCTGACCCGCTGCTGAAAGTCATACGCGATGAAGCGGTTCGAGAAATCGATCGACTTGGCGTTCGGCAGGCGGTCTGTAAATGGTCCGTAGAGGGCGTTGATCTGCCGCAACTGGTAGAACGTCTCGCCATTGATCCACGCTAGATCGAACGAGCTCGACGGTCTCTTGGCATCGATCTCGGTCATAAGCGCTGTGACCACTTGTGTGCCCTGTCCCGGCGTGATTCTGAGCGTCACGCCATACCGCCTCTGCAATTCAGGCGCAACGAAGTTCTGGATATAGGCGTTGATGTACGGATCGCCCTGCCACATCATC
>DASQGS010000213.1:0-5628 GCA_035632455.1 Thermoanaerobaculia bacterium
TGACGAAGAGTTCGAAGAGAAGACGTTGAAGAAGCGAAAGCTCCAGTTGAAGGACCAGATGGCAGCACGCATTCGCTCCTACGAATCATCACACGCCACAGCCTGATCGCAACCCATTCGCCGGCGACACGAGGGGGTTCCCCACCGGAACCCCCTTTGCATAAGATGCCGGCGCGGAGATCGTGAACGCCGATGCCCAGACTGCGGTTCGCCCCTGAGGGATGGCTGTTCATCGTTCCGTTCGCCGTCCTCTTCCTGGCGGCGCTGCTGATCCAGTGGTACACCGCGGCGATCGTCTTCACCTTCATCATTGCGTTTCTCCTCAACTTCTTCCGCGACCCGCATAGGCAGGGCTCCGATCATCACGTCGACGTCCTCTCCCCCGCCGACGGCACTGTCGTCCAGATCAAAGACGTTCCCGACGGCGAGGTTTGGCCCGGGCTCACCAGGCAGGTCAGCATCTTCATGTCGGTGTTCGACGTTCACGTGAACCGCGCTCCGATCACGGGGCGGATCGTGCATTACCGCTACAACGCCGGGAAGAAGCTGGCCGCGTACGCCGAGAAGTCGTCGATCGAGAATGAGCAGAATCTCGTCGTCGTCGAAGGCCGGCATGGGGAGCGCGTTGCGTTCAAGCAGATCGCCGGTTTGCTGGCCCGGCGGATCGTCTTCGACAAGAAGGAGGGCGACGAGGTCGTCCGCGGCGAGCGCGTGGGGATGATCAAGTTCGGCTCGCGGGTCGACATGTTCTTCCCTCCTGACGCGAAGATCAAAGTGAGCCTGCGCGACAAGGTGAAGGTGGCCCTGACGGTCATCGCCGAGGTCGGAGAGCGATCGTGAAACGGCCGGACGTTCGCAAACTGCGCCGCGGGATCTACGTGATTCCGACGACGTTCACCGTCCTCAATCTCTTCTTCGGCTTCCGATCGATGATCGCGAGCACGCGGGCGATCGAAGAGATCACGAACGGGCGAATCGATCTGGCGATCCAATCGTTCGAGGCCGCGTGCATCGCGCTCTTCATCGCCGCGATCTTCGATACGTTCGACGGATTGGTGGCCCGCCAGCTCGGCGCGACGAGCGAGTTCGGCAAGGAGTACGACTCGCTGGCGGACGTCGTCACGTTCGGCGCCGCTCCGGCCGTGCTGATCTACGCCTGGGGCTTGCACATCCTCGGCAACCTCGGCGCCGGAGTGGCGTTCCTCTTTCTCGTTTCAGGCTCGCTCCGGCTGGCGCGCTTCAACGTCATGACCGGAAAGACGGACCATCGCTTCTTCGTCGGCCTCCCGATTCCGTCCGGCGCGCTGACGCTCGCGTCGATCGTTTACTACGCTCCGACTCCGGTCGCCGACCGCCGATTCGCCATGATCATGCTCGGCGTCACGATCGCCGTCGCGTTCGCCATGGTCTCGCCGATCCGTTACCGCAGCCAGAAAGGGCTGGGATTGCAGAAAGAGCGGTCGATCATGTACTTCGTCGCGCTGGCGATTCCGCTGGCCCTCGCGCTCGTGTGGACGAAGGAGGCTTTCTTCATCGGCACGGTCGGCTATCTCCTCTCCGGTCCGGCGGCCCGCCTCTGGTCGTTCATCTTCCCGCGGCGCGCTTCCGAGATTCCCCCCGAGCATCACGGCAGCGAATCGCATCCGGGGCCCGCGGCGGAGGGAGCGATCGCCCCGATCGTGGCCAATCGGACCGATCCGTCCGATCCGTCCCATTGATCGGCGCAAGGGAAAATGCCCCCATGGCCAATCCCAAGCACTCGTCCGGCTACCGCCTCGGGATCGTGAATCCCTTGACGCTGGTGGGCGAGGAGGTGAAGTCGATCCTGCGGGCGCGGGCCTTCCCCTCGGCGAAGATCTCGCTGTTCGATTCGACCGGGCAGAGCGGAGGCGCGCTGACGCAGGTCGGCGATGAGCCCGCCTTCGTCGCGCCGCTGTCGCGAGATGAGCTCGAGGATCTCGATCTCGTCTTCTTCTGCGGGCCCGCCGAGGCGAATCGTGATTGGTTGACCAGCGTCGACGACTTGGGATTCGTCGGCATCGACCTGTCGCAACCGTCGACCGCCGAGGACGGCAAGCTCGTCGTCGCCGGGATCAACCTCGAGAACGTCGACGCGGACGATCGCCTCATCGTCTCTCCGCATCCGGCGGCGATTCCGATCGCGCTCATCCTTCACGAGCTCGCCAACCTCAGCCCGATCGAGCTTTGCACGGCGACGGTCGTACAGCCGGCCTCGGAATTCGGGCAGGCCGGTGTCGAGGAGCTGGCCCGGCAAACCCTGAGCATCCTCAACGTGCAGTCTGTGCCCCAGCAGATCTTCGATCGCCAGCTCGCCTTCAATCTCTATCCGGCGCCGGAGGGCAACGAGGAGTTCGTCATCGGCCAGGTGCGGGCGCTGACGTCGCCGCGCATCGAGATCGCGCTCCTGATCACGCAAGGCACGATCTTCCACGGCCACACCTTCTCGCTGTTCGTTCGGATGAAGAAGGCCCCCGGCCTCGATCGGATTCACGAGCAGCTCCGCAGGAATCCGGCGCTCGCACTGCCCGAGGGCGATCAGTCATTCGGGACGGTCGATGCGGCGGGAAAGGACGAAGTGCTCATCGCGGAGGTGCGCCTCGATCGCGCGATCTCAAACGGTCTGTGGATCTGGGCGGTCTGCGATAATCTGCGCCGCAGCTCGGCCCTCAACGCCGTGCTGATCGCGGAGAAGGCGCTATTCGGAACGGGAATGACGAATTAGAGGGACGAGGGAGGATCATCCACATGCAGGACTACTACGAGCCCAAGGCCGGCGATCGCGCGCCGGATTTCCGGTTGCCGTCGACGCGCGGCAAGGACGTGACGCTGAAGGAGTACAAGGGGAAGGACGTCATCCTCTACTTCTATCCGAGGGACAACACGCCCGGCTGCACCGCCGAGGCCTGCTCGTTCCGCGACCAGGACTCAGCGTTGCTCAAAGCCGGCGCGGTGGTCCTCGGCGTGTCGACGGATTCGCTCGAAAGCCACGAGAAGTTCAAGTCGAAATACAACCTCACCTTCCCGCTCCTCTCCGATGAAACCGCCGACGTGGCGAAGATGTATGGCGTCTGGAAGGAGAAGAACTTGTACGGCCGCCGTAGCTGGGGCGTGGCACGCACAACGTTCTGGATCGGGCCGGATCAGCAGATCAAAAAGATCTACAAGAAGGTCGATACCGCCAAACACGCCGAGGACATTCTGGCGGACATGAAGGCGGCGAAGAAGTAGCTACTTCGCCACTGCCCGAAACGCCTTGATCCTCCGGCACGCCTCTTCCAGGGCCTCGAAATCCTTGGCGAAGCAGAACCGCAGCATCGTCTCGCCGGCCTTCGAAACGAAGAACGCGGTGCCGGGAACGGATGCGACGCGGGCGTGATCGAGCAGAGCCTGGGCCGCCTCGCCGCAATCGCGGAACTCGTCGGGGATGCGCGCCAGCATGTAGTACGCACCCTCGGGGATCGACGGCGCGAATCCCGCCTCGATCAGCGCCTCGGAGAGCATGTCTCGTTTCTTCTGGTAGTCCGCCGCGAGTTGCCGGTAGTAGTCGTCGCCCACCAGCAGACCGCGGGCGATGCCCCACTGCAGCGGCGTCGGCGCGCATACGTAGAAGAGGTCGTTGATCAGTCCGATCGGGCCGGCAATCCTGGCATCGGCGGCGACATAGCCGATGCGCCAGCCGGTCACCGAGAAGGTCTTCGACGAGCCCGAGATCGTGATCGTCGATTCGCGGCAGGACTCGATCGAAGCCATCGACACGTGCCGCCGTCCGTCGTAGACGATGTATTCATAGATCTCGTCGGTGTACGCCCAGGCGCCGAGCTCGCGGCAGAGCGCGCCGATCCTGGCCAGCTCGTCGCGCGTGAAGACCTTGCCGCAGGGATTCGACGGCGTGCAGATCACGATGCCGCGCGTCTTCGGCCCGAACGCCGCGCGCAGGACCTCCCAGTCGATGGTCCAATCCGGGTGCCGCAGCGGCACGAACTTCGTCTCGATCCCGAGGATCTTCAGCGTGTTGAGGTGATAGCCGTAGTACGGCTCGAAGAGGATGACCTCGTCTCCAGCGTTGAGCGTGGCCATGGCCGCCGTCGCGAAACCGCCGGTCGAGCCGACGGTGACGACGATCTCCTTTGCCGGATCGACGGAGTAGCCGTTGAATCGCTCGATCTTCCGCGCGATTCGCTCGCGCAAGATATCGATGCCCTCGAATTTCGAGTACGTGGCCTTCGAGCCGGCGATGGCCTCGGTCGCGCCCTCGATGAGCTCGGGGATGGTCGGCAGGTCGCAGATGCCCTGGCCGAGGTTGATGCCGCCGACGCGCTCGCACTCGCGCGACATCCGGCGGATATCGGACTGCACGAGTCCGTCGAGACGATCGCTGATCTGGCTCATGCGGATAAGTGTAGCAGGGGTTGTGGGAATGGCCTCCCCGGCCCCTCGGTTTCATCCGGTGCCGGTACCCGGAAAGGTTCGTCATGAAAGTTTCCAGGTACATCATTCCCCTGATTCTCCTAGGTTGTCTGGCCGTTCCGTTGACCGCCCAGGTCAACGATACCTACGTCATACCCGTCTCGGGCAATCTCAACGGTGCATTCGGCACGCGATGGATGACGCGGTTCAGCGTCTTCAATCCTCAGACGCAGTATTCGCTGAAGATCTCCGTCACATTCGTTCCGACCGGCGGCGCTGTTGGCACCGAGGCGCGCTTCACGGTGCCCGCGAACTCGGTGGCGTTCTTCGACAACGTCCTCTCCGACGTCTTCCACGTGAACGGCAGCGGCGCGTTGCTCGTGGCCACGTTCCCCGAGGATAATCCAGGCGTCCCGAACGACATCGTGTCGCGCGCCTTCCTCGTCACATCGGACACGTACAACAACGCCTCGTCCGGAACGTACGGACAAACCATTCCCGGGGTCTGGGCCGGCCTGCAGGACTTCAATACCGACGGCATCAGCGCCATCGCCCACGGCATCCGAGACATCGCGGCCCAAGGCTGGCGGACGAACGTCGGCGCGGTGAACCTCGGCCGAAGAAGCATCACCATGCACGTCACCGTCTTCGACTATAACGGCAACACCATCCTCGACAACGCGCCGTTCACGATCCCTCCAATGGCTCACTTGCAGGACCACTTGCCGGTAGAAGTCGACCGCGGGGCAATCGAGTTCACCGTCGACGATCCCAGCAAACAGGCCGTCGTCTTCCCGTACACGTCGACGATCGATCAGCTTTCCGGCGACCCGTCGTACCAGAGCCCGACGCTGCTCGCGACGCCGAAGGTCCTGTTCCCCAAGGGAGCGATGACGCCAACGCCGGCATCGCTGGCGTCGCCGGGCAAGAAGCTCGACCTGACGATCGCCCGGGAAGTTCGCGCCAATGCAACGTCGATCGGCGAAGTCGCGCTGGTCATGAGCACCGAGGGATACCGAATCGCGCCAAAGTGATACGGAGTGCGGCGGCTTTGGACTGCGGCGGCTTGCCGCCGCTTTCTGTGACCACAGGCGACACGATAAGCCACTCGCGCGAGCGGATTGCTTTGCGCACGTGGTCATCGAAAGCGGCAGCGAGCCGCGGCGTCCATAAGGGCTCTGGCCGAACTTTGAAAGTTCG
>DASQGS010000214.1:0-5311 GCA_035632455.1 Thermoanaerobaculia bacterium
GAACGACCAGTCGGTCCAGATCGTGCAGTGAGCGATCTGCGGCAGACGGGTCACGTTCACGATCGTGAACAGACAGGTCTGGGCAGTCGTCTGCGGCGACTTGAAGTCGACGTCGAAGTACGGCAGCAGCAGCGTGGCCGCCGGGGCCGTGCCGATCGTGCAATCGTCGTCGTTGTTCGTCGTTGTCGGCTGGAGGCCGTTTGCGAACGTCGCATTCGGAGCAGCCGTCAGATGCGATGCGGCGAACGCCGAGCCCGCCGTCAGGAGCAAGGCCACCATGGCCAAAATGAATAATCTCCTCATCTCTTTCTCTCCTTCACTTTCGTTGTTTGCGAATCTCATTCGTTGCGTCGCGTGTTCACCCTTGAACCATTTTCGGATTACTCGGAGCGATGATGCCTGTGGTTTCGCAAAGGCTAACAGAAAAATGGTCAAATGACATAAAGTTTTATGCTCCCGCCCAGCGACCCAAATGACGGCACCGGATGCGGTTTCGGGCTGCGGGGCCCGAGTGGTCTCACCGTCGCTGATCCCATCCGCCTGCGCGAATGCCCGCGCTGCCGCCGGGACGATCGCGTTCGGCATGCTGCGGAGCGACGCTCGGAACACGCTTGGCCCTGAACCGCTTCTGTGGGAGAGTTGACGCCATGGCCGAGTTGGTTCCCCTCCCGTTTCCGCGCCTCGTGGCACGTGCGTTCGACGAGCTCGAACGCTCCCGGAGCATCTTCGACCTCCCCGCCCGGAAGTTCTTTCTCGGCGATTCCGCCCACAACACGTCGGTTCAGTTCCATCGCCATCGCGTCTCGTCGCCCCTCGGACCCTCCGCCGGGCCTCATACCCAGATGGCGCAGAACCTCGTCCTGTCGTGGCTCGGCGGGTCGCGGATCATGGAGCTGAAGACCGTACAAATCCTCGACCAGCTCCGGATTCCCCGTCCCTGCATCGACGCGCGGACGGTTGGGTTCAACATCGAGTGGTCTCAGGAGCTTCGGATCGAGCAGTCACTCGAGGAATATGTGAAGGCATCGATGCTGATCCGCATGCTCTCCGCCTCCGGCGCGATTCGCGTCGACCCGGCGTTCGATCGATGCCTGTTCGACATCAGCGTCGGCTACGACCTCGCGGGAATCCGAAGCGAGCCCATGGTCAGCTTTCTGCGCCGGCTGAAGGATGCCTCGGAGATGGTCGAATCGCTTCGCCGCCAGATTCCCGAGCGCTGGCGCCATCTCCGCGATCTCGATTTCGACACTTGCATCGGAGACACCGTCACGCTGAGCACGTTTCACGGCTGCCCCGTCGACGAGATCGAGAAGATCACCGACTTCTTGATGACCGAGGCCGGCGTCGACACCGCGGTCAAGCTCAACCCCACACTGCTCGGTCCCGCGGAGGTCCACGAGATTCTCCACGGCCGCCTAGGATTCACCGACCTCGAGATTCCACTCAGCGCGTTCGAGAAGGACACCAAGTGGGATCAGGCCGTCGAAATCGTCGAGCGGCTGCGCCGGCGCGCCCACGACCTCGGCCGCTGCTTCGCCGTCAAGCTCACGAACACCTTAATCGTGAAGAACCGCGGCGACTTCCTTCCGGGCTCGGAGGAGGTCTCCTACCTGTCCGGGCAGCCGTTGCACGTCCTGGCCATGCACCTCGTGCGCCGCTTCCGGCGTACGTTCGGCGACCGGATTCCGATTTCCTTCTCCGCCGGAATCGATCGCATCAACTATCCCGACGCCGTCGGTCTTGGGCTCGTTCCGGTCACGGTCTGCACCGACCTGCTCAAGCAAGGAGGCTACGGACGGCTGCATAGCTATGGCGCCGCGCTCGCCGCAAGGATGGACAGCGTGAACGCGGCAACAGTGGACGACTTCATCATCCGAGGCCGCGGTCTCGGCGAAGCGGCATTCGATCGCCTGGCACTCGCACCCGAGGAGCAGCGGATGTATCGGGCCATGCTGGCGGATTCGGAGCGGCTGGACGAAGTCGTACCGCCAGAGGTGTACCAGCGCTGGGTCGCCACCGCCAAGATCCTCAACGCCGAGGACTACGTCGAATCGCTCGACTCGGATCCGCGCTATCGCAGCGAGAGGCTCGATCACGCTCCCGGCAAGAGCGGCCGGCCATTGACCTTGTTCGACTGCTCGACATGCGACCTCTGCATCCCTGCCTGCCCGAACGCCGCCATCGTGCGCTTTCCCACGCTCGACTCCAGCCTTCCGAAGGCGTTGCTCCGGCGCGAGAAGGGAGGCTGGTCGCGGATCGAGACCGGCGACGTCGCCCTGCTGAAGAAGCATCAGATCGCCACGTTCGCCGATTTCTGCAACGACTGCGGGAACTGCGAAGTCTTCTGCCCCGACCCCGGCGCGCCGAATGAGCTCAAGCTCCGGCTGTTCATGACAGCCGAGGGGTGGCGTCACGACCCGTCGCTGGATGGCTTCTTCCTTGAGTGCACCGACGAAGGGATCGAGGTCCTCGGCCGCATCGGCGGCGAGGAGTACGCCCTGTCCGTCGCCGCTGACGGCCTTGACGGTAAGGGGGGCAATGCCGTCTACTCCAGCACTTCGTTCCGGATCTCGATCGCCGGACCGGCCCGGGAATCCCCACGCTTCGAGGGCGAGGGGCCGTCCGAGATCGATCTCTGGCCCTACACCCTTATGGACTATGTCCTGCGGGCGGTGTTCGACCCGAAATACGTGAACTTCATTAATTGCTACTCCCCTCGGACGCACGAGCGAGAGAAGCACGAGGAGCCCATTCGATCATGAGCCTTCACATGCAAATCGCGCCGTTTCTCGATGGCATCGACGAGTCGGTTCTCGCAGGCCTTGCGGGACGCAGCATGCTGCTGACCGACGACTGGAGCCGCGCTGAGATCGAGACGCTTTGCAACGTCGCCGCGACGCTGGAGTTGCTGGACCGCCGCGGCATCGCCACGCATCTCCTGCCGCACGAGCTGCACTACGCGCTTTTCTTCGATAACTCGACGCGAACGAAATCGAGCTGGGCCGGCGCAGCGGTTCGCCTCGGCGCACATCCAATGGTGGTCGACGGCTCCTCGACGCAAGTCGCTCACGGTGAGACAGCCGAGGAGACCGGGGCCATGCTCGGCATGAACGCTCACGCCCTCGGCGTGCGCCACGATCTGATCCTCGGCGAGGGCAACCGCTTCATGCGCGGCGTCAAACGCGGCATCGACGACTACCTCCGCGAGGGCAGCGAGCACCGCGTCGTTCCGATCGTGAACCTTCAGTGCGACATCGATCATCCAACCCAGACACTCGCGGATCTCTGCTGGCTCCGCGAGCGTTTCCCGGACGGGCTGGCGGGCAAGACTATCGCCGTGAGCTGGGCCTACTCGCCGAGCTACGCCAAGCCGCTCTCCGTGCCGCAGGGGCTGATCATGCTCTTGACCCGCTTCGGGATGAACGTCCGTCTCGCGCATCCCGAGGGCTACGACCTCATGCCGGAATGCATGGAGAGCGCCAAGGCCCACGCCACGGAATCGGGCGGGAGTTTCACGAAGGTGGGCTCGATGGACGAAGCGTTCGCCGGCGCCGACATCGTCTATCCGAAGAGCTGGGGACCCTACGACCTGATGCTCGAGCGCGTGGCCGCGAACCGCCAGCGCGACACACAGGCGATGAAGGCCATCGAGCAGAAGGCGCTCGACCGCAACCGCGCCTACACGGACTGGATCTGCGACGAAGGCCGGATGAAGCTCACCCGCGACGGCGAAGCGCTCTACATGCATTGCCTCCCGGCCGACATCGGAGCCGAGGTGGCGCAGAGTGTACTGGAGCGCTTCCGCTTCTCGCTGGCGCGCGAGGCGAACAAGAAGTTGTACGCGATCATGGCTCTGCTGGCCGTCGCGAAAACGAGCGGCCTGCGCGAGAAGTTGCAAGAGCTCGCGGGCGGAGCATGAGCGCGAGGCCACCGACTCCGCGACCTCCGCGTCTCCGCGTGAGAAAGGCATCCACCACAGAGACACAGAGCACACAGAGAAAATCTCTTGCTCAAACATGTAGTCTGCCATAAGGAGACACTCCCAAATGGACGAAAAAATCTCGAGACTTGCGCAGCAATACCGGCCGCTGGCCGTGAAGATTCTCAAAGAGGCCATCCGCATTCCGGCGGACTACGTCGACCGCTCGCCGGACGACGGCGGCGATCCGCGCTGCGGTCTCTCGAATCACGAGCTGCCGCGCCTCGAAGTGCTGCGCAAGTTCATCATCGAAGAGCGCGCCGTCGAGCGCCCCGAAGACGCCTGGTTCGATGGCTTCGGCAACCTCCGCTGGATGGTGCAGGACCGCGAGGACGGCATCCCGGCGGCAGAGAAGACGCTGATCATGTTCGACGGCCACACCGACACCGTGAACGCGCTGCGCACGTCATGGCATGAGGCTATCGGCGGCGGCCTCGATCCTTACCTCGGATGGACCGACGACTCGAAGGTCGATCGCGCGTTCCTCGAGCGCGAGCTCGGATTCCTCCCGCCGCAGAGCGAGTGGGAGTATCTCGTGTGGGGTCGCGGGGCGGCCGATCAGCTCAGCGGCGTCGTGAGCCAGATCATCGCCACGAAGATTCTCCTGGAGTGCAAGGCGGAAGGCGCGCTGCGCGGCATCATCGTCGACTCCGTCGGAACCGTCGCCGAGGAAGACAACGACGGCGGCGGCCCGATGTACCTCCTGCGCGAGGAGATGCCGGGCGCAGGCGCCGAGCGCATCCCCGACGTCGTGATCCTTACGGAAGGCACCGGATGCGCGCACCTCGGCGCAGTCGGCGTCTATCGCGGGCAACGCGGACGGATGCAGATCGAAGTCGAGGTCACGGGCAAGAGCTGCCACGGATCGATGCCGTGGGAAGGGCGCAACCCGCTGGAGTACGGAGCGGCGATCATCGTCGAAGCGGCGGCGCGCTATCGCGACGCCGAGGGATTCGCGAAGGATGCCTTTCTCGGACCGGGAAAGCGCACCGCCAGCTTCGCCAAACTCGCGACGCCCAGCGACTGCGCAGTGCCGGAGAAATTCACATTCCGATTCGACCGCCGCCTCACCGCCGGCGAGGATCCGCAGCTCGCGCTCGCCGACGTGCGCAACATGGCTTCGGTGGCCAAAGCCGTGGCCGACGGCCTGCGCGTCGACGTCCGGGCGCCGCTCTACACCGACCCGACCTGGAAGGGATACCAGCTCAACAACCCGCAGATCTATCCCGGCTGGGTCACGCCGGAGGACCACCCTTCCGTCAGCGCGGCCGTCGACTCCTACAAGAGCGTGTCGTCGCCGCTGATCGCACCCGGCGGAACGCGCGGCCAGCT
>DASQGS010000215.1:0-3765 GCA_035632455.1 Thermoanaerobaculia bacterium
CGCTTCTATCCTCATCTGTGCTTCGGAGGATTCACTGACGATTCAACAACGACGGCCAGTTCTGGACGAGTGTGAACGGCGGTTCGGGAGCCGGATTGACGACGTTGGCGATGAACTGCTGGCCGTCGGCGGTCACGCAGAAGCCCGCGTTGACTCCCCAGCGCAATCGCACGTTGAACAACGGAATCGGAGCTCCGAAGGTGAGCCCCTGCGGAGTTGCTCGTACGCTCACCGACACGATGTTTCCGTCGGGCGCATAGAAGAACAGCTCCTTTCCGTCGCGCCGCCATTGCGGCATGTCTCCGCCGTTTGTCGACACCTGCCATCGCGTGTGCGCGGACGACAACGACTGCACATACACTTCATCGCGGCCGTTCTCATCGCTGACGTACGCGATCCAGCGGCCGTCCGGCGAAAATCTGCCTTGGTCCTCGTCGAATTGCGTGGTGGCAACCGGAAACGATTTGCCTGTCGTGATGGACGCGATGAGCAGGTCCCACTGCTGGTCTTTCCTCCAGGTCTGAAACGCGAGTGACTTGCCGTCAGGCGACCAATCCTCCGGCATGACAGGCAATGTATCGAGCGCGAACGGATGCTCGCCCGATGTCCCGCTGAGCTCTTTCTCGTACAGCCTGAAGCCGATCGATTGGCCGCGGTTCGAGCCGAAGACGATGCGAGCATCATCCGGAGAGAAAACCGGAGCCATGTCGTTCATCGGATCGGTCGTCAGCCGCGTCCTGGTCGATCGTTCGAGATCGATCAGCCAGATGTCAGGATTGTCATCGGCGTCGACAATCGTCACCGCGAGATGGCGGCCGTCGTGCGAGAGAGCGGGATCGAGAAAATTGCCGGCTTCGTCCAGCGTTCGAATCTTCCGTCCCATTCGATCGAAAACGACGAGCGATGACTCTGGACCGCGGTCCGCCTGAAAGACGAGATACCCGTTTTTCGATACCGAGAAGCTGCCGGACGCCGGATCGTAGATTCGAGTTGCACGCCCGACGTGACTGGCAAGGAGCTTCGCTTCTCCGCTGAGCGCCAGCTGATCGGCGTCGAACGCCTGCGCCATCAGGCTGTGGCCGCGGATGAACAGGAGAAATCCCGGCTCGGCGTACAGAGCATTCGAATCGGCGAGCATCAGACGTTTTGGCGGACCGCCGTCGAGTGAGCCCGCCTCGATCCAGTCTTCGCGTCCATCCGATTTCACCACGCGAGAAGTGAACAGGAAATGCCTGCCGTCAGGAAGAAACGCAGGATAGGCGTGCGCGCGCTCACCGGCCGACACATCGATCGTGGTCACCGGAACCGTCCGGCCACCCGTCGCCGGCACGCGATAGATCGCGGCTGCCGGGCCCGCGAGTTTGTCGCCGAAGAGAATGACGCCGTCGCGATTCCAGGTGCCGCCGTGGTAGAAGCTGACCTCGCAGATCGTTTCGGCGACGCCGCCCGAGGTCGCAATCATCTTCAGTTTTCGATCAGCAAAGAAGGCGATCCGTTCGCCGTCGGGCGACCAGAATGGGAGCAGGCCGTTCTGCGTGCCTTCGATCGGCATCGCGTCCGGCGTGTCGAGTCGCCGCAGCCACAGCATCGATCCTTTCGCCGGAGTCGAAGCGGCGAAAACGATCTTGCTGCCGTCCGGCGAGAGAGCGATGGAGCGTTCGCTGCGGGTTGTGGCGGAGGTTTCCGCGGCGGCCTGCGTGACGGACCACTGTCCCGGCAGATTGAGCGTCGACTCGATGACTCGTTCGGCGTGATGTCTTGGGATGAATCGCACCGCGGCTACGATCGCGGCGATGACGACGAGAAGTCCAGTTCCTGCTGCCGCGATTCTCATGCGGCGTGCCGGGGCCGGAGGCGCCGCGAGCGCTTCGAAGTCGCGAACGATATCGCGAAGCTCGATCGCCACGTCCTTCATCGATTGGAAACGATCGTCGGGATCTTTGGCCAGGCACCGCCGAATGATTCGGCTGAACGGAGGCGGCACCGCCGGATTGACGGCACTCACCGCACGGGGCTCCTCGTGAGCGATCTTATGGAGCACCGTCAGATCGGAATCGCCGTCGAACGCTTTCTTCCGCGTTGCCGCCTCGTACAGGATGCAGCCGAGCGAGAAGATGTCGGACCGATGATCGACCGTTTTTCCCTGCGCCTGTTCAGGCGACATGTAGGCGGGAGTGCCGAGCACCACGCCATCGCGTGTGTGATCGGCTTGGACGCTGGTCACTTCGCCACTGACGCTTTCCGTCCGCACCTCGGTCAGCTTTGCCAATCCGAAGTCGAGGACCTTCGCGTATCCGTCGCGGCTGATCATGATGTTGTCGGGCTTCAAATCGCGGTGGATGACGCCGGACGCATGCGCCTTGGCGACCGCGTCGGCTGCCTGCGCGATCAGCTCCGTCAATTTCCTGAGCGGGAGTTTCTGTACGTGGATCGCATCGCGGAGTGTGCGGCCGTCGATCAACTCCATCGCGATGTACTCGATCTCATCGTGGCGGCCGATCTCGAAGATCGCAACGATATGCGGGTGATTGAGCGCCGACGCGGTCTTCGCCTCCTGGACGAAGCGGCGGACGCGGTCGGGATCGCGCACCAGCTCAGCCGGCAGAATCTTCATTGCCACATCGCGTTCGAGCTGGGAGTCCCGCGCGCGGTAGACCTCCCCCATGCCGCCTTCTCCGAGGAGAGAGTCGATCTGGTAGTGCGAGATGCTCGTGCCGCGCTGCAGGATCACGGTTCGATGAACGGCTTCTGGGTCAGCGTCGATGGAACACCGCTGCGCTCAGAAAGGCCGATGGCCTCACGTCCCAATCGAATTTCGTCGCCGTCGCGGAGCTCGACGCGCCCGCGGACGCGCTGCCGCCGGACGAACGTGCCGTTCTTGCTGCCGAGATCTTCGATGAATGCGCGGCCGTCCGAGACGATGATCCGCGCGTGGTGTCGCGATATGCCCGGCGCATCGATGCGCACCGCGGCGTCGAGGTCGCGGCCGACGACGGTCTCACCTTCGCGTAGATCGAATTCGCGCTTGCCGCAGACAAGACGAAATGCCGATGTGAGCGACTCATCGCGAATCGATGCGATGAACGCGTATCCAAACCCGTGCACCGTGCGAATGAATCGGGGAGTGCGGCGCGCATCGCCGAGTGCTGCGCGCAGCTCTGAAACGAGATTCGAGAGGTTCGTCTCCTCGACGAACGTGCCGGGCCACAGGCGCGAGTACAGCTCCTCTTTGGTGACGACGTCGGGACGCTGCTCGATCAGCACTCCGAGGAGGCGGAAAGCCTTCGGCGTGAGGTGAATCGGCTCGCCCGCGCGCGTGAGCTCGCGCCCGGCGGAGTTGAGCTCGAACTCCCCGAAATGGACCCGCATGAGATTTGCCCGATTATCGCGCAAATCCCGAAATTTTCTGTGATTTCTCCTGATATTTGCCGCATTCCCCATCGCAAATTTGTGTCCGAAAGGAGAGCGTCAAATGAAACGTGCATGGATCGGCTTCCTGCTGGCGATCGTCCTCACCGGAGCGGCAAACGCGGATGATCGTTGCTCAGTGGCCACTCTTCAAGGCAGCTACGGGTTTGCCCTTTCCGGGACGTTGACCGGAGGCCTGCCCACCGTCACGATCGGCGTCATCACGTTCGATGGCAACGGCAATGCGTCGGATACCGGCACGAACAGCCGCAACGGTGTTTCCCGTGTACTGCCCCCCGGGACCGGCACCTATAGCGTCGACTCGGACTGCATCGTGCCCACGACCCTCGGATCGGG
>DASQGS010000216.1:0-19849 GCA_035632455.1 Thermoanaerobaculia bacterium
GGGGTTGAGCGCGGCGAAGGATCTGCCTGGCAGGATCATGTCTCTCGCAACGAGATCCTTCGCCGCGCTACGCCCCCTCCAGGGGCTTCGCCGGCTCAGGATGACACGATCGCAAGTTTGTTCACTTGAACACTCAGGACGCCGTTAGAACGAATCCGCGATCCTCCGCGCGATCAGCTCGTACCCTTCGTCTCCGGGATGGAATCGATCGAATGAGAGTCGGTCGTGGTGTGTGAAGAGATCGGAGGTCTGGACGATCACGACGTCAGGGTCGTTGCCGAAGCGGCTTTGGAGTTGGGCGTTCCATTGGTTCACGAGAACCGACAGCATGCGTCCGTTGCGTTGCGCGACGAACGGGTTGTAGAGACCGATGAAGAATATGCGGGCCCGAGGGTTCGCGTTCCGGATCGTATGAATGATCTGCTCGATCCGGCCAAGCACCGAGCCCATGACCGCCGAGGGATCGGGCGGCGGGCCGTTCCGCCAGTTGCCGCTTCCGAAGAGGTCGTTGCCTCCGATCGACACGAGAACCACGTTGGCCTGGGCCACGAGGGTGAGGACATTGCGGCTTTGAAGCTGCTGGATGAGGTCATTCGTCTTCGCGCCGTTGATCGCGAGGTTAACCGTCGGATTCGCGGCGATCCTGCGCCGCCGCAGCTCGCGATCGAAGCGCCCCCCGATGCCGAGGCCCGATTCGTCGCCGGCGCCGCGGGCGAGCGAATCGCCGAGGAGCACGGGCCAGACCGCCGCCGGATGCGCCACTTCGATCGGCTTCGTGGTGACGTCGATGCGCGTGCCGGTGTCGCCGCTCAGGAACGAGTAGAATCCGAATCCCATGACCGCAGTCGCCGTCAGCGCGGCGGTCAGCGGCAAGTACCAGAAAAGTGTGCGGCGCATGACGCCGAGACGTTAGCATTCTTCGGCTCGGTTTTGGCGAACATCAAACCGGGAATGCTGACGCCGGAGAACTTCGTGCAATGACATCAATCCAGACGCCGGTGCCAACGCCGGCGAAAGCGCGCTACACACCTGCGACGTTCTCGCGACTGGTTCCGACGCTGATCGCATCGCACCTGACCAAGGTCATCGGCCGCCGCACGATCGTCGACGACGTTTCCTTCGAGGTGTTCCCGGGCGAGGTGTTCGGATTCCTCGGACCGAACGGAGCCGGAAAGACGACGACGATCCGGATGCTGGTGGGGCTGATCCGTCCGACCGCCGGCGCGGTGACGATCTGCAGCTACGACCTTCGCCAGCAATTCGAACAGGCGCTCCGCTGCATCGGTTGCATCGTCGAGACCCCCGACCTGTACCGCTTCATGACCGGCCGCGAGAATCTCGAGCATTTCGCACGGATGCTCGGGGCGGGCCAGGCCGAGATCGATCGCGTGGGCGCGCTGGTGTCGCTTTCGCACCGGCTCGACCAGCGCGTCGGCGCCTACTCGCTCGGCATGCGCCAGCGTCTGGGGATCGCACAGGCTCTCCTCGGCAAGCCGCGCCTGCTGATCCTCGACGAGCCTGCCAACGGGCTTGACCCCGCGGGCATCCACGAGATCCGCGAGCTGGTCCGCCGCCTCGCCGCGGAGACCCGACTCAGCGTGTTCGTCTCCTCTCACCTGCTGGGCGAGATCGAGCTCATGTGCGACAGGGTGGCGATCATCCATCACGGACGGATTCTGCGCGAGGGCTCCGTGCCCGAGTTGATCTCGAGCGGCCGCGAGATGGAGCTCCGCGTCAGCGATGCCGAGCGTGCTGAGGTTTTGCTGCGGGCGTCGAATCCGGAGCTCCGCGTGGACGGCAACCGCCTCCTCCTTCCGATCGATGAATCGGACGCTCCGCCGATCATCGCACTGCTCGTCAACCACGGCATCGAGGTCTACCACGCTCAGGCCAAGCTCCACACCCTCGAGGAGATGTTCCTGGACGCGACCAAAGGCGAGACCGTCGACTGATCCCGGCGTTGCGTGAAACGTTCACGCCGGGATCGCCTCCACGCTTCCCTCTTCGTGTATCTTTGGCCGCGATGCTCGGCGCGCTTGTCCAGAACGAGACCCTCAAGATCCTCCGCCGGAGACGGTTCCTGATCGTGATCGTCATCCTGGCCGCAATCCTCTCGCTGGTCTCGTACTCGCAGTATCGCCGCCTGCGGAACAGCCGCAATCGCAATTGGCGCGCGGAGATTCAGCAGAGAATCGCAACCCATCAGAACCAGCTCCGGCGCGCGAACATCAACGAATCGTGGTCGCGCTCGCTGCGGGCCGAAATCAACCGCCTGCAGTTCTATCTCGATCACGACATCGAGCCCGATAAGCCCTCGGCACCGATTTTTGTCCGTGTCTTCGCGAATGCCGCGGGCTTCCTCCTGCTGCCGCTTCTGATCGCGGTCCTGGGCAGCGACATCGTCTCCGCCGAGAGCGCGGAAGGAACGGACAAACTGCTTCTCACCCGCCCGGTGCGCCGATGGAGAATCCTCCTGGCGAAGCTGATGACGCTTTGGATGTTCGCGACGTTGACGCTCCTCTGCGGCGCGCTGCTGGCCTGGGCGATCTCGGCGTCTGTCCTCCCAACCGCGGGTTGGACGGCGCCGACATTCAACGGCTTCCAGATCGTGCGCGGCTCGCTCAAGGTCGATGCCATCCGGCAACTGCCGCTCTGGAAAGACGCGCTGATCGCCTACGGGCTGGAGTGGTTCGCGCTCCTCGCCGTGGCGTCGATCTCGCTGATGCTCTCGATTCTCTTCAAGTCGAGCGCGGGCTCGATCGGGACGATGCTCGCCTCGCTGATCGGCGGCACGATTCTGGCTCGCATCAGCCCCGACTGGACAGCGGCGAAGTACCTGTTCGTGAGCGCCCTGCCGCTGGCCGACTATTACAGCGGCGCGGCCACGCCGTACGACGACATGTCCATGACGTTCTGTATCTCGCTCCTCGCAGCGTGGGCCCTCGGCGCGATCATCGTCGCTTTCGCGATCTTCACCAGAAGAGACGTCTTCGGATGATCTATGGACTGCGGCGGCGAGGCCGCCGCTTTTCGCGCCAGACACGAAGATCTTGCAAGCATGCGCAGAGAACTCGCCGCGAGGGTGTTGATTCTCGTCGTTGGTCACCGAAAGTGGCGGCTTGGCCGCCGCAGTCCATAATACGACTATGAAGGTTCTGAGCATCTCCGTCGCCGCCCTTACAATCCTGGCTTGCCGGCCCGAGGCACCGCCGGCGAGTGCGACAGCCGCGACCCGCGCTCCCATCGAGACACGTTACGTCCGAGACAGCGAGGCCACCGTGCGCTTGCGGCCGGGCGACGACGCGCCGGTCGTCATGAAGTATCAGAACGGCGAATCGGTCACCCTCCTGGCCAAGAAGGGCGATTGGGCGGAAGTGCGAACGTTCAACGGTACCGGATGGGCGAAGCTGAGCGAGCTGGCGACTGCCGAGGAAGCGACCGCACTCCAGCCGGACAACGCGACTCCGCGGTTCAAGAAGGCGCCGGCACCAATCACCCAGACCACCGTTCACGGCGAGATCGTTCTCGAAGCGAGCGTCAACAACGCCGGAGAGGTCGTCGCTGTCAGAATCCTGACGAACACGACCGGCTCCCAGACGCTCGTGCAGCAGAACATCGTCGAGCTTCGGGCCGCGAAGTTCTTCCCCATCGTCCAGCACGGCAAACGTATTCCATTCGTCTACGAGTACCGCGTGCACTATTGAGCTTCCAATGTGACAGCCGCGACAACGGCGGCGCGTCCCCATCACTGACCAAAGGTCGCTCGAAGATTGATGGTGTTGGTGTTGGAGGGACAGCTATGCGAATCAAGTTGATTCTTCTCGTTGTACTCGTCCTCGCGGCAGGGTGCATGCGTCATCCGGCGCCGGTGGCCACCAACCAGGATGCGGCCCGGCTGGCCATTGCAATCCGTTACGTCGGCGTACCAGTGATGAATGTCTACGCCTTCCCGACGAACAGCAACGGCCCGATCACGCGCTTCGGTTACCTGGAGACCGTGTCGGTCCTGGGCCTCAAGGGAGAATGGTCCGAGGTGCGGACGCTCACCGGCAGCGGCTGGGTCAAGACCGCGGAGATGATCGATGCGCCCGAAGCTGCGAAGCTGGCAGCGAATCCGTCCCCGCGCTTCCTCAACCCGCCTGCGCAGGTGATCAACAACCGCGTCCGCGGCGAGATCGTTCTCGAAGCCAAGGTCAATACGGACGGCGAGGTCATCGGAGTGCGCCTCGTGAAGAACACCACTCGGAACACCGCATTGGCCCAGCAGAACGTCCAGGCCATGCAGGCCGCGAAGTTCTATCCGATGGTGCAGAAGGGCGGCCAGCGCGTCGTGTTCAGCTACGAGCACAAGATCTACTATTGATTGTCACGCAGACTTCCCGGAGCGACCGCGGGGCGTTCTCGCCCCGCGGCACAACATTGCCGTCGTGATGCGACAACATCACCACTGGTGACATCAGAAGAGCAGCCTGTTATCATCAAACATCATGTCGCGAACGACGCTCGACATCGAAGAGCCGATTCTGGATGAATTGAAGCGTCTTCAGGAGAGGGAAGGTTCCTCGCTCGGAAAGCTGGCGAGCAGCCTCCTTGCTGAAGCGCTCGCGGCGCGCAAGAAGCCCGCCTCCGCGCGCCCGTTCCACTGGATCGCCCGGCCGATACAACCTCGCGTGTCGCTAGAAGACAAAGATGCAGTGTGGGCAATTCTCGACGAGCGGAAGGGCCGTCGCCGCAAGTGAGCTACGCGATCGACCTCAACATCCTTCTCTACGCGTCGGACTCTCATTCGCCGCGGCGTGCGGCTGCGACACAATTCCTGCGAGAGGCAACGGAGCGGAAGGACTTACTCTGCATCCCATATCCAGTTGTCCTGGGGTACTTGAGGATTGCAACGCATCCGAACATATTGAAGAATCCGCTGGCCCCCGAGGAGGCGCTCCAAAATATCGAGTCGCTGACCACCCTTCCGCAGGCCCGCCTTCTGTCCGAGCGAGAAGGATTTCTCGACGACTACCGCAACGCAACGGCCGCGCTGACAGCGCGAGGCAACCTGGTTCCCGATGCCCATATCGCCACGATTCTCCGACAGCACGGCGTCCGCCTTCTTTACACCAGCGACCGTGATTTCCGCCGCTTCGAGTTTCTCGACGTGCGCGACCCATTCGCGAATGATTGAGGTCGCGCACGAACACTGATTCGTGTGACTCTATCCGAGGTTCGCGAATCGCTGACAACCACTGATATCTCGAGGGAATGATTCCCGACTGACCGTGTTTCCCACCGCGCATGCAGTTTCGATATGACATTCGCAATGTTGCCATCATCGCTCACGTCGATCATGGCAAGACCACGCTCGTCGACGCCCTCTTGAAGCAGGCCGGAGCGATTCGCTCGAACCAGCAGGTCGACGAGCGAGTCATGGACTCGAACGACCTCGAGCGCGAGCGCGGCATCACCATCCTCGCCAAGAACACGTCCATCCGCTACCAGGTCGACGCTCCCGACGCGCTCGGCCACCGTGTCCACCACGAAGCCACGCACACGGCGTCCGGGCATGATCTTCCCGCTGTGTTCATCCATCCGACCGAGGTCAAGATCAACATCGTCGACACGCCCGGTCACGCCGACTTCGGCGGGGAGGTCGAGCGCGTGCTGTCGATGGTAGACGGCGTGATCCTGCTCGTCGACGCCGCCGAGGGGCCGATGCCGCAGACGCGGTTCGTCCTGCGTAAGGCGCTCACGCTCGCGCTACTGCCGATCGTCGTGATCAACAAGATCGATCGCAGCGACGCCCGGCCGCAGGAAGTCGTCAACGAGGTGTTCGACCTCATGATCGAGCTCGGCGCGTCCGACGAGCAGCTCGATTTCCCGATCCTTTACGCCTCCGGGCGGGCCGGCTACGTTCGCATCGATCCCGACGACGGCAACGACGACTGTCGGCCGCTGTTCGACGCCATCCTCAAGCGCATTCCACCTCCGCGAGGCAACGCCGAAGGTCCCCTGCAGCTTCTCGTCAGCGCCATCGACTACAACGACTACGTGGGCCGCCAAGGCATCGGGCGCGTTCAACGCGGCAGGGTGCGACAAGGCGAAGACGTCGTCCTCATTCTCCGCGACGGTACGAACAAGAAGGGTCGCATCTCGCGGCTCACGATCTTCGAGGGTCTCAAACGCGAAGAAGTGCCGATGGCCGCGGCCGGCGAGATCGTGGCCATCGCCGGCTTCGCCGATGTCGAGATCGGCGAGACCTTCGCCGCCGCCGACGCTCCCGAGCGCCTCGAGCCGATCGCCATCGACGAGCCCACCGTCTCCATGCAGTGGATGGTCAACGACTCCCCATTCGCAGGCACCGAGGGGAAGTACGTCACGTCGCGCAATCTCAAGGAGCGCCTGGAGCGCGAGCTTCGCAAAGACGTCGCCCTTCGCGTGCGCGAGACCGACCAGGCCGATCGCTTCGAGGTCAGCGGCCGCGGCGAGCTGCACCTTTCGATCCTGGCCGAGAACATGCGCCGGGAGGGCTTCGAGTTCGCGCTCTCCCGTCCGCAGGTGATCCTCAAGGAGGCCGGAGGCAAGACCCTTGAGCCGTACGAGGCATTGGTCGTGGACATCGACGAGGAACACGTCGGCACGATCATGGAAAAGCTGCAGGAGCGCCGCGCCGAGATGACCGACATGGTGAACCCCGGCAGCGGCCGCGTGCGAATCGAGTTCAAGATTCCGACCCGCGGGCTCTTCGGGATCCGCACGGAGTTCCTCACCGAGACGCGCGGGACCGGCCTGCTGTACCACACGTTCCTCGAGTACGGCCCGTATCGCGGCGAGATCGCCAGCCGAAGCCGCGGCGCGCTCGTGGCGAAGGAGGGCGGCGAGACGACGGCCTATGCCATCGAGCCGCTGCAGGAGCGCTCGATTCTCTTCCTTCCGCCGGGCGAGAAGGTCTACGGCGGCGAGGTGGTCGGCGAGAACTCGCGCGACGTCGACATGGTCGTGCAGGTCTGCCGCAAGAAGCACCTGACGAACATGCGCGCCTCGAGCTCGGACATCGCCGTGCAGCTCACGCCGCCGCGGCTCATGACGCTCGAGCAGACGCTGGAATGGATCGACGACGACGAGCTCGTGGAAGTCACGCCGAAATCGATTCGCATCCGCAAGCGCATGCTCGATCACACGCGGCGCGACGTGGCGAGGAAGAAGGCGAACAAAGCCGAGGCCGTGGAAGCGTAAATACGCTACTTCCCGGCGTCGTTCTCGATCTGCACGTTTCCTTCGATCTCGACCGCCGTCCCGCCGATGCGCGAGTAGTCGTTGCCGATCAGCCTGTTGCGGGCCGGCACGATTCCGATCTTGAAGCTGTTCACCGTCACGGCGCTGCCGCCGGTGTCGGAGATGACGTTGCCTCGAAGCGTGTTGCCGCTGGCACTCGTGGAAATGATCACGCCGGTTCGATGGTGCGCGATGGTGCACTCTTCGATGACGTTTGTGTCGGCGCTGGGAGCCTGGGCGCTGCCGTCGGCCCAGATCTCGATGCCCGAGCCGCCGAGGGCCGCGGATTCGTCGACGCGGTTGTCGTGGATGTACGAGTGACGGATGGCCGAGCTGTCGGAATGGAGCGAGATACCGTCGCCAGTCCTGCTGCCGAGGCCGCAGGCAGTGACCTCGAGATTTTCGGCGTCGATCCGCGCCTCGCCGGAAGGAGATTCGACGAGGATGCCGCTCTCCTTCTGGCCGGTGATGAACACGCGGCGCAGTCTCGTGGTCGAGCGATCAAGCACTGTCAGACCATGGACGCCGCCCCCACCCGCGGCGCCGTCAGCGCGCGTTCCAATCGTGACGTTTTCGAGCTCCAGCGGACCGTAGGTCTCGATCGCCGCCAGCGCGCCGCTCAAAGCCATCCCGCGAATCGAAACTCGGCCCCGGGTGAGGAAGACGTTGCGTCCTCGGGCCGGACCGAGAACTTCGAGTTGCGGACGATCGACCGGCTGCAGCGCCGTCGCCGCCCGGCCGACTGTCACAGCGGCATTGATCGTTCCTGGGTTCAAGCTCGGCGAAGCAGGACCTCCGCCCATCGCTCCGACGGCGCCGTCGATGGCTGTATCCGAATCGATGATGTCCGGGAGCGTCGCGGCCAGCGCGATGCTCCACCACTTCGCCTCGCCGCTCGCCGCGTTGGCTGCCTCCACCGGCACGAAGCGCATGGCATTCGGCCCGGAGATGGCATTTGCGTTCGATACGAACTGGCGCAGCGATCCCTGGACCGAGCGTCCCGCGGACGCCATATCGTCGTCACCGTCGCGGACCGTCGTGACCACGTCGAACGAGAATCCGAAGTCGATTCCATCGACGTCCTCGCTCCCGGCGACGACCCGCGCGACGTGCTCGGACGTCGCCAGATCGCGCGCATCGTCGGAGACTCCGGCACGCCGGCCGCCGAAGCAGGGCCCCGCGGCGGAAAGCTCGCGCGTGCCTCCGCGCCCGTCCGCGCAAAGTCCGCCGATCGGGCCTCGGGTCTGTTCGGGCCAGACCTCGGCGCCGGGCGACATGAGCCTCGCGGACGGTGTGACTGAGCGCGAATCGACCGCGATCCAGTACGTCCCCGCACCGCCGACACCGATGGAGTACGTGCCGTCGCTACGGGTTCTTGTCTCGCCCGCGAGCACGTCGTCCGCGCCATTCGGCAATCCATCGCCGCCGTCGCGATAAAGCTTGACGGAGACGCCCGGCCGTCCATCAGCCGCACCGCTCGCGTCCCTCTCAGCGACGACGCGTCCGTTGACCGACTTGCCGCCCGCGAACTCGACCGGCGCGCTCGGGAAGCCATCGAGCCCCGACGCCGCCTTCGCCGTCACACGCCAATACAGCTTGCCGGACGGAAGGGAATGCGGCTCCCATGCCGTTGTGGTCACGCCGACTGCGCGGTCCGCGAGGCTTGCGCAGACCATATCCCGGCACACTTCGACGACATACGATGCCGCGCTCTCGACCGGCTTCCAGCGGAGCGAGCCGGATGCCGCGAGGGTCGCTCCGGCGAGCGGCTCGACCGGCTGCGGCGCCTCGAGCAGCTTCTCCGGCTTGCCCGGCGCTCCTCCCGGCGGCACGGCCGTGCCCATCCCCTTCGGCACGACCACGCTCTTTCCCGCGGCCTCGACGGCCGCTTCGCCTTTGTAGACCATGAACTGCGCCGAGCCCTTGTCGTTCCGCGCACGAGTCTGCGTCTGCGCACCACCGCCGCTCTTCGGCTTGGTCGTTGCGCCGGAGACGATCACCTGGATTCCGGACTTGTGCGCCGGCGCATAGTGCGTCTCGAGGTCGGCCTGGCCGTCGATGATCTCGATCGAGTCGCGAGGGACGTCGCGATGAACCGGAGGCGGCTCGCGCAGAAAGATGAGCGAGTTCTCGGTCAGCACCAGGCCCGCGCCGTCATCGAATCCGATTGCGGCCGAGGACTTCTCGAGCGTGCGCAGGCCGTCCTTCTGCTGCAGCTTGTCGCCGACGGTCGCGGGCAGCCAGGAAGCAGGCGCCGGTTTCTTGTCGACGTGCCGCGCGACCTGCTTCACTTCCGCCGACTTCGCGATGACGTTGCGCGAGAGGATAATCTTGATGCGCTGGCCCGGATGGAGCTTGTGCGGATCCTTGATGTCCGGATTCAGCTTCCAATTCTCGCGCCACCAGCGAGGCGATCCGAGGAATCGCTGGGTGATTCCTTCGAGCGTGTCCCCCGTCTTCACGATGTACCAGCCAGCCTTATCGCCCGACGGCAGTACCTCGGTCTCCTGCGCCCTCAGCCGGCCTGCGATTCCGCAGACCAGCGCCGCCATCAGCGCCGCAAGGATGAGACGCGTCGTTTGATCTCTCATCGTAAACCCACCAGTTTCATCGTTCTGCGAAGGCCCCGTGTCTTCACGAATGCCGCGTGCTGTTGCTCCGGAGCGGGCCGCTCGAACACCGTCGCGGGCCACACGAAACTCCACCTCAATGCGCGCTCTCTCACCCGCTTGTCGAGGACGTCGGCAACTTCCGTGGCCGTAGCATATCGCTGCTCGGGCTGCTTCTGAAGAAGCTTGAGGATGACCTCGTCGATCTCAGCGTCGAGGCTCTCGTTCAGCGAGCGCGGCGACGGCACCTGCAACGTGAGCGTGTTGCGAAGCGTCTTGGCCATCGATCCCTTCTCGAAGGGACGAACTCCGGTTGCGCACTCGTAAAGAATGACGCCCATGGAGAAGAGATCGCCGCGCGGCGAGAACGGGCCGCCGTTCACGCATTCCGGCGGGATATAGCCTGGCGTTCCGAAGATGAGACCGGAGTCGCTCTTGAGCTCGGACAGGAGATCGGCGATGCCGAAGTCCGTGACCTTGATCGCGCCGTTGCGGTCGAGCAGCACGTTGGCCGGCTTCATGTCGCGGTGGATGATTCCGCGCTCGTGAGCCGCGGCCAAACCACGGGCCATCGCCACGCCGAGCAGGGTCACTTCGTCCGCCTTCACGCGCCCGCCGTGCCGCCAGAGGTACTTCTCGAGGCTGACTCCGTCGATGAGCTCCATGGCGATGAACGCGCCGTTCTCCGACTCCTCGACGTCGTACACGCTGACGATGTTGGGGTGGCTGAACCTCGCGACCGTGACCGCCTCGTTGACCAGCGTCTGCACGAGTTGGTGGCGCTCGTCCCTCGACTGCGCGGCGCCGAGGCGAATGGTCTTGAGCGCGACTGCGCGCTGGAGCTTCGGGTCCCAGCCGCGAAACACCGTGCCCATGCCTCCCTCGCCGACGACCTTCAGCACCTGGTACCGTCCGAGGAAGATGCGATCGAGCTCCTCCTGATCGCTGATGCGCTTCTCCAGCAGGGCGAACGCCGATTCGAGCTGCTTGATCTCGTCGCCGCTCTGCTGCACGTTGCCGGCGCCGGCGACGCGCCGCTGAGCGCGAACGAGCTGGCGGATCGGTCGGACCACGCCGGCGTAGGTGATTCCGGCGATGAGCGTGCCGAGCAGCAGCGCCGCCGCGAGCGCCAGCGCCGAGTTTCGGCGCATTCCGGACTCGACCACGCGGGCCGCCTCGCCGGGCTGCCGAGAGAGCACGTACCAGTCGCTGTCGCCGACCGGCGAATAGGCTCCGAGCACCTCGCGGCCGTCCGGCATCTTGAACGAGCCCGACCCGCTCGTCCGGGCGATGCTGGCGGTGCTGACCATGGACGGCGGGAAGCCGGTGAGCGACTGCACCGATCCGAACTTCACCTCGCCCGCCGGTCCGGCCACGACCATCTCCGCCTGGTCTCCGATTTCCTGCGGCTTCAGCGCATCGATCATCGGCGCGGCACGCGTGACGAGGCGCAAGCTTCCGCCGCGCCGCAGCGGCGCCCGCACCGCGAGGAACATTTCCTGCTCCCCTTGCAGAATGGCAAACGGTTCTTTCTGGGCGTTGGCGAGCAGGAAGGTCATCTCGCGCGACTTGTCGGTGCGCTGCAGGCGGATGAGCTCGGCGCCGTCCGCGGCATTGAGGACGATGGCCGCGACGTCGGGGTCGGCTTCCATGATGTTCTGGAGCACTTCACGGCTGACTGTCGATCGCGGGCCGGCTGCGACCATCTCGTTCGACGCTATGGCATCGGCGAGCGAGCGCCGCGAAGCGAGGAAAGCCGCGATGCGCTCCGCGGTCGACTTCGCAGCGAGCGCGTGCGTCTGGATGATCTGCAGGGTCATGCCTTCGCGATTGATGCCGATCAGACGCCACGAGACGATAGCCAGCGGAACGACACCGACGGCGAAGAGCGCGATGAGCGTCCGGGTCAGCAGGGACAGGCGTGCCATGGTGGCATTGTTTCAAATGCGCGGTAAACGGAGGATAACCGGGGGGCTATCGAACCACAGAGACACAGAGGTCACAGCGCGCCGAGCATCCCTCGGTTGCCGGCCGCCACCTATAAAGACGCCGCTTGCTCCTGAGCCACAGCCTTTCGAAACCGCCGCAAAAACTCCTCCATCGCGGCGATCTCGTCGGCATTGAGACCTTCGCCGCGGGCTATCGACTGTTTCAGCGCGAGGTCCCATTCCGTGGCAATGGCGCCGATCTCGTCGAAGCCGTAGCTGGCGGCCGATCCTTTGATGCGGTGCACGGCGGTGGCGAGGGCGGCAGGCGCGGCGGCGTCGGCGGGGTTGGCACGGAGGGAGTCGCAAAGCGTCTCGAGGTTCTTCAGCTTTCCGGCGAGGCCCTCCCGATACTCCCGGCGCAGGGGGGCGGCCCAATCATCATCGACGCTCATGCTCGGGGCACTCGGGAGGCTACGATCTCCTCGATCTGCTCCGCCATCGCCGCCGGGCGGAGAGGCTTTCGCAACAGGCCGGCCAGGCCAATCCCGTTCAGCCGCTGTTGTTCATCCGAAGTGAACGAAGCGCTCAGCATGATCACCGGGATCGCGGTCGCGGCCGGATCGGCTTGCAGCGCAGCCAGGGTCGCGAGGCCATCCATGCCCGGCATGTTGAGATCGAGCACGATCACGTTGGGCCGCTCGCGGACGGCTGCGGCAACTCCCTCCTCGCCCGAGGCCGCTGCGATCACTTGATGCTGGCCGTGCCGGGTCAATGCCAACGAGGCGATTCGGTGGATGTCGGGATCGTCGTCGACGATCAATATCTTCATGCCGAGAGCATTGTAATCACTTGCCGAGGAATTGGTTCTCTCCGCACCCTTCGCGTCTCCGCCCAAGAAAAGCATCCACCACAGAGACGCAGCGCGAGCTTCGCCCGCAACCCAAAATGGAAACCACCGGTTTTGGAAAAATTCTGCGCGGCGCGCGAAGAAACTCAACGTTAGTAGTACAGAGAGATTCTCAGATTTGCAGGACTTCTCCGTGTCCTCTGTACTACTAACCAGCAGTTTCTGCGCGCGACGCGAAGATTTCTTACAAAACTGATTGGTTGCAAATTCGGTGGGTTTCTTTTGGTTGCGGCTGTGCCGCGCTGTGCCTCTGTGGTGAATGCCTTTCAACCTTGGTGAGCAAACAAATCAATGCGAAGCGCGCGGGAGAAAGAACGCAAACGTCGCGCCACAATCAACATTGTTCTCGACCCAGATTCGTCCGCCGTGGCCTTCGACGATGCGCTTGGCGATCGCGAGGCCGAGGCCGGCGCACCTCTCGCCGCCGTTCGCGACGGCGCTCGTTCGCTGGAACGGCATGAAGAGCCTGGCCATGGCATCGGCCGGAACGCCTGGGCCGCTGTCGCGAACGGCGACCGTCACTCCCTCTTCGGAGGCGGTCATGCTGACGATCACTGTGGTTCTCCGCGGTGAGAACTTCAGGGCGTTGCTGATGAGGCTGTTCAGCACCTGCGCGATCTTCATGGCGTCGATCCGGAGCCGTTGCGGCACCGGTCCGGTCGCCAGGTCGAGGGTGATTCCTCTGGCGCCGGCGAATAGGCGATTCACCTCGACCGTTCGCTGAACGAGATCCACGGCATCGGTCTCGGCAAGATTGAGCGTCAGCCGCCCCGATTCAATCGCAGACAGATCGAGAAGCTCGTCGATCAGGTCGAGGAGAAACTCGCTCGACTCGCGAATGTGCGTCACGAGCTGCAGGTGCTTTTCGGGTAAGTCTTCCTCCTCGGCGAGGAGCGAAGCGTAGCCGAAGATCGAGCCGATCGGGCCGCGCAAGTCGTGCGCTGCCATGCCGACGATCTGGTCCTTCTGCGCGGAGAGGCGTTCCAGCGCCTCGTTCTTCTCGCGAAGCATGCGCGTCGCGGAGTCGAGGCGCTCGAGAACGCGATGCCGCTCTATGCCGTATCGGATCGCCCGCAGCAGGTCCCGCGGATCGAGGTCGGTCTTGACCAGGTAGTCCTGAGCGCCGAGCGCGAGCGATTCCTTCGCCAGCATCTCGTCATCGGCGGCCGTAAGCAGGATGATCGCGGAATTGGGCGCGAGCGCCTGCATCTCCGCGAGGCGCTCCACCGCCACGGCGTCGGGCAAGTAGATGTCGAGGAGCAGCAGATCGAAACGCCGGCTGCGAAGCAGCGCGAGCGTTTGCTCGAAGGTCTCGGCCAGCGTCGCCTCCATCCCCTCGCTCTGCAGAATGAAACGGACTTTCGCCGCCTGAATCCGGCTGTCCTCGATCACAAGAACCTGCAGCCGGTCATGGGCTACATCTGCGGAGGCAGTCGCGGCGATCTCAGCGCGTCCCGACTCGACATCGATCCCGGCGCGGCTTTGAGTCGTTCTCGTCATTGCCTCTGCCCCTGCGCCGCGGCCTCGACACTCCAGGTGACCCTGACGAATCCGGTCTCGACCAGCTCCAGCACGATGCGCATGATCTCGAGGTCCATCAACGGCGAGGCATCGAGAACGCTATCGATGGTCTGGTACTCCCGGATCAACGACATCACGTGCGCGGTCCGCTCTTGAAAGCGGATCGACGGCATCCCTTCGTTCACGGTTAGCGTGTCGCCCCTCTGCTCGAACATTTGGCGCAGCGCTCGGAGCTCATCGATCTGCGTGACACCTTCCAGCAGACACTCTTGCAGCGGCCGGTCCATGGTCGGATCGCCGACGAAGAAGGCGCGGCTGAGCTTGAACGTGCCCTCCTCCCAATCGAGCATCCGGCAGAAGGCTTTCTTTCCTGAGATCTGTCCGACCTGCGCGTGAATCACGTGACCACGCGAGACGAAGATCTCTCCGGCCTGCAGGCTGGGAGCCTCGATCGTCAAGCGGGCGTCCGTCAGGCTCATGAAGTCGAACATCTGCAGGACGCCAGGAACTTTGAGCTCGGCGATGCTCCCGCTGAGAACGCCGAGGTCCGTGCGCTCGCGGGCCATCCGCGCGAGCTCGAGCATCCGGCGGTTGCGCTGGCAGTGGAGCCTGATCTTGATCAACAGCTCTTCCGGATCGACAGGTTTCACGAGGTACTCATCGGCTCCGGCGCGGAGGCCCTCGATGCGCTCGGGCAGATCGCCGTGCGCGGAGCAGAAGAGAAACGGAATGTCGTCGTGGCCGAGCGCGCGAACCTGCCGGCAGAGGTCGTATCCCGACATGCCCGGCATGCTGACGTCAGCGATGATCAGCTCGGGCTTGAATCGCTCGAGGCTGACCAGGGCCTCCTCGGCGCTGAGGACGGTGGCAACCTCCACGCCGTTCGCGCGCAGGAAGCTGCCGTAATAGCGAAGGATGTCTTCATCATCATCGACGAGCATCACGAACAGGCTGTCGCTCATCATCACACTCACGTTGACGAGACCCGCTCGCGCTGAAGGGCGTTGCTGACGCGGAGCAGCTCGGCGTCCAGCTCGAAGGCCAAAGAGCTCAGATTCTCGATCGAGCCGCCGCGGGCCTGTCGCTCGATGGCGTCGCAAAGCGCCACCATCTTCGTGGCGCCGAGATTCGAACATCCGCTCTTGAGAGTGTGCGCCGTGCGCCACGCCGAGTTGGCATCGCCTTCGTCGATGGCCAGGCGCAGCGCGGTCATCCGGGATGGCGACTCCTCCAGGAAGATCGTGATGAGCTCGTCGAGCAGATCGCCGCCGTTCGGCCCGAGCTCGCGGATTCCGCGGAGAGCGTCGCGATCGATGGTCGCCTCCAAGGAGGGCGCAGCAGGCGCCGGCTCGCTACCGTTGAGCTCGTCGTCCCACCGGCGAATCGCGTTGCCGAGATCCCGCTCCGTGATCGGTTTCGCCAGGTAGTCGTCCATCCCGGCGTCGAGACAGCGTTCCCGGTCTCCCTCCATGGCGTTCGCGGTCATGGCGATGATCGGAATGCGCCGCTCTCCCCGCTCGCGCCTGCGAATCTGCGCCGTCGCTTCATAGCCGTCCATCTCGGGCATCTGACAATCCATCAGCACGAGGCCGTACGGGATTCGCTCCAGCGCCTCCAGCACTTCGAGGCCGTTCGCCACGGCATCCGCCGGATAACCGAGCTTGTGCAATTGCCCGAGGGCCACTTTCTGGTTGATGTGGTTGTCTTCGGCCACGAGCACTCGCAGCTTCTTCCTCGGACTCGATGTCGCGGACGCCGCCACGGAAGGCGCCTCGGCCGGCCTCACCCGTTCTTCCTTCCCGCTGGCGAGCAGCTCCAACAGCGTTTCGAAGAGGAACGACTGCTTGACGGGCTTGATCAGAACGGCCTTGAATCCGGCGCTCCGGTAGCCTTCCACATCTCCTCGCTTGCCGACAGACGTCACGAGCACCAGCGGGATCGCTTGCAGATCACGATCGCGTCCAACCGCGGCGGCGAAGTGCAGCCCGTCCATCTCCGGCGTCTGCATGTCGACGACGCAGATGTCGTAGGGCGACCCGCGCCGCACCGCCGCCTTCAGCTCCTCGGTTCCCTCCCAGCCCGTTGTCACAGCCTGTGCGCGCATTCCCCACGATGTGAGCTGCTGTGAGAAGACACGCCGGCCGCTTTCGCTGTCGTCGACCACCAGGATTCTCCGGCCGGCGAGACGGCGGTCCGCGTCCGCCGGATTGCGCTGCTTCTCGAACTCGGCGGTAAACCAGAACGTCGACCCCAGGCCGCGCTCGCTCTCCACGCCGATGACACCGTTCATCATCGACACGAGCTGTTTGCAGATCGCCAGGCCGAGGCCGGTCCCGCCGTAACGGCGCGTCGTCGAGCCGTCGGCTTGCGTGAACGGCGTGAACAGCCGGGGCTGCGCCGCCGGATCGATTCCCATTCCGGTGTCGGACACGGAGATGCGCACGACCACATGCGTGTCGGTCTCCCCTTCCCTCTGCACGCGGACCACGATCTCGCCGTGATCGGTGAACTTCACCGCATTGCCGATGAGGTTCGTCAGCACCTGGCGGAGGCGTCCGGCGTCCCCGCGCAGCGCCCGCGGCACGTCGCTGTAGACCAGAGATACGACCTCGATCTTTTTCACCCGGGCCTGCTCGGCGAGCAGCTCCACGGCGCCCTCGACCGTCGTGCCCAGATCGAAATCGCTGGTCTCGAACGACAGCTTCCCCGCCTCGATCTTCGAGAAGTCGAGGATGTCGTTCACGATCGTGAGCAGCGAATCGGCACTGCTGCGCACCGTCTGCGCCAACTCGCGCTGCTCCGAGCTGAGCTCCGTGCCGAGCAGGAGGCCGACCATGCCGATGACGCCGTTCATCGGCGTGCGGATCTCATGGCTCATGTTCGCCAGGAACTCTGACTTGAGCCGCGCCGACTGCACCGCCGCGTCGCGAGCCTGCGCCAGCGCCTCCTCCAGCTTCTTCCCCTCGGTGATGTCGCGGAACGCCAGCACGGCGCCCGTGACCTCGCCGCCCACCACGATCGGCGACGATGTGTACGACACGGCGAACAGCCTGCCGTCGCGGCGCGCGAGCAGATACTCATCGCTTCGCACGGTACGCGCGGTTCGCAACGCTTCCCTCAGTGGCGAGCGGCTGGCGAGCACGCGCGGCCCGCCGGATCGATGAATGGCAACGAGATCGTGGAAAGGCTGGCCGATGAGATCCGCGGCTCCCCAACCGAGCATCTCCTCGGCCGCGGGGTTGATGCTGGTCACACGGCCGTCCTTGTCAGTCGTGCACAGCCCCTCGCCGAGGCTGTCCATGATGGCCGTGGTGTACGAAAGCTGGTGACGCAACTGATCCTCGGCCCGTTTTCGCTCGGTGATGTCGCGGGCCACGGCCTGGAAGCCGGCGATCTCACCATGCTCGAAGAACGGCTGTACCTTCTGCCCCAGCCAGACCTCACGGCCGTCCGCGGTGATCCCCGGAAACTCGTGATAGGTATTCGGGATCCTCTCCTGGAGCTGACGGATGTAGAGCTCGCGAGTGACCGGGCGATAGTCGGGGCGGATGAAATCGAGGTAGTAGCTGCCGAGGAGCACCTCGCGAGGAAAGCCGCTCAGACGCGTGGCCGTGGCGTTCAGGAACGAGAACCGCCCCTTCGTATCGACGCGGTAGATGATGTCGTCGGCGTTGTCGATCATGAGCTTGAGGCGATCCTCGCTCTCGCGAAGGGCGTGCTCGACCGCCTTCTGCACGGTCACGTCCTTGGCCACGTGCAGGTAGCCGATGACGCTGCCACCGGCATCGCGGCGGGCCGTGACCGTGAGGTTGACGCGCCGCTGCTCGCCGTCCTTCCGGACGTACGTCCACTCGCGCTCCCACCCTCCCCCACGGGCTCGCGACATCAGATCGTCGAAATCGCGGACTTCGCGCCCGAGCTCGCGGGTCATCTCTTCGCGCAGCTCCGCAAGCTCGGACTCGAGGTGGAACACGTAGGCGCTCTGCTTGCCGATGACTTCGGCGGCGGTGAATCCGAGAATGCGCTCGGCGCCTGAGTTGAACACCGTGACCATTCCCGTCAGATCCGTGGCGATGATGGCGATCTCGGTGGCCGAGGAGAGCACGGTGCTCAGCGACAGCAGCGTGTCGGCCAGCTCCTTCTCCGCCCGCTTGCGCTCGGTGACGTCTCGGAAGATCGCGCGGGCGGAGATGACCTCGCCGCCCTCGTCGCGCCGGCCGCTGATGTTCCCCTCGGCGACCACGCGGCGCCCGTCCTTCGCGACGAACGTTACTTCCGCGTTGTTGATCCACTGGCCCGCCATGACTCGGCGCAGAATCTCTTTGCAATTCTCCAGGCAGTCGGGATGGGCAAGATCCCCGATGACAAGACCGCGCAACTCCTCCGCGGTGTATCCGAGCGTCCGCAGCCAGGCCCGGTTGGCGAACACGAAACGCCCGTGCCGGTCGACGCTGAGGATGAGGTCATTCGAGTTCTCGAACAGATCGCGGAATCGATCCTCGCTCTCGCGGATCTTGCGCTCCGCGGCGAGGTCGTCGGTCACGTCCTTGCACACGACCAGGCGCGCAGCTCGCCCCAGGAATTGCACATCCTGCGACGTGATGTCGACCTCGATGATCGATCCGTCTTTCCGCACATGCCGCCAGACGCCGGCGCGGAATGCCATCGGCCGCGTCTCTGCCGCCGTCTCCATGAACCTGGGAACGTCCTCGAGCGGCCGGATATCGAGCACGGTCATCTTCAGAAACTCTTCGCGGCTGTAACCGTAGATCGCGGAGGCCGCCTCGTTGACTCCGAGGATCGAGAACGTCGCGATGTCCCAGACGAACGACGGCAGGGGATTCGACTCGAAGAATAGGCGGTAGCGCTCCTCGCTGGCGCGCAGCCGCTCCTGCACCGCGGCCCGCTCCGAGATGTCGCGCACGATGGCGATCGAGACGTCGCGCTCGCCCGACTTGAACGATGTCAAGGCCAGCTCGACCGGAACCTCCGAGCCATCGCGCCGGCGAGCGACGGACTCCACGGCGGCGCCGGTCGGCTCCGCGTCGCGTATCCGCGGCAGAAGGCTCTCCACGTTGCGCCCCACGATCTCGGACGGGCTGAAGCCAAACAGCTTCTCAGCGGTGAGGTTGAAAGCCTCGACGCTGCCACCGGAAGGGAAGGTGATGACCGCATCCGCGATGTTGTCGACGATGGAGCGAACGCGCGACTCGCTCTCCCGCAAGGCTCGGGTCATGCTGTCCGCGAGCATATGCGCGCGCCGTCGCGTCGAGCCGAGCGCGATCATCACCGTCGCCATCAGTCCGCTGATCAGCAGGCCGGCGAAAAAGACGATCTGCGATTCGCGGCGAATGACCGCGCCAGTGCGCGGCGACCCGATCTCCAGACTCCAGGTGCGCCCGAACAGCGCGATCCGGCGAACATCGCCCACGGCGCGCGCGTCGTGGTCGGTCCACTCGCCCGCCTCGAACAACTGGGCGCCGGAGGCAGGGATGCCGTCGAAGATCCGAAACCGCAAGTCGCTGCTCACCGTGAGCGGCGACATCAAATCGATCGCACGCACCGGCGCGTAGATCCAGCCGGCGATCGCCTCCCGCCGCTGCGCGACCGTGGCCACCGGC
>DASQGS010000217.1:0-1892 GCA_035632455.1 Thermoanaerobaculia bacterium
CACTTGCATGGTCAGCCACTACCGCGTCGACTTCTCGACCTTCCGGGCCTTCGCTTCGACGCCATCGGCCATCTGCTTGCGTCCGCGATCGAGGCGCGCGGCGAGCTTTGCGTCGCGAACCGCGAGGATCTGGGCGGCGAGGATTCCGGCGTTGCGCGCGCCGCCGATCGCGACGGTGGCCACGGGAATGCCCGGCGGCATCTGGGCGATGGCGAAGAGCGCGTCGAGTCCCTGGAGCGCTCCGCTGGCGAGCGGAACGCCGATCACCGGCTTTGCGGTCAACGAGGCGACGACGCCCGGCAGATGCGCCGCCACTCCGGCGCCGGCGATGAAGACCGCCGCGCCGTCGCGCTCGGCGTTGGTCACGAGAGTCTTGGTGCGCTCCGGCGACCGGTGTGCCGAGGCCACCGTCATCGTGTACGGAACGCCGTATTCATCGAGTGCCGCGGCCGCTTGCTGCATAACCTCGGCGTCGGAGTCGCTTCCCATCAGGATGAGCACCCAGGGTTTTGTCACGGCGTTACTCGCTCTGTCTCCGCGTTTCGAGGGCGCGGTAGCCGATGTCGTGGCGATAGCGCGCTCCCTGGAAACGAACCTTTGGCGCCGCGGCATAGACCTTGGCGAGCGCCTCGGAGAGGGTCGCGGCCCGCGCGCAAACGCTGATCACGCGCCCCGCCTGGTTGATCAGCTTCCCGCCCTTCTTGATCGTTCCCGAATGGAACAACTCCACGCCGTCGTCGTCGATCGGGTCGATCTCCACGTCCTGACCTTTAAGGCATTCGCCCGGGTAGCCTTCGACCACGATGACGACGCAGGCGGCCGCTTCCTTTTTCCAATTCAGTTTCGTGTCGCCAAGATTGCCGCGGGCTGTCTTCAGGAACACTTCGACCAAGTCGTCTTCAAGGCGCAGCATCTGCGCCTGCGTCTCCGGATCGCCGAAGCGGCAGTTGTACTCCAGGACCTTCGGGCCGGTCGGCGTGAGCATCAGCCCGGCGTAGAGGACGCCGGAGTACGCACGTCCTTCCGACGCCATCCCCTGGACCGTCGGCATGATGATGGACTTCATGATCTCGGCGGCGGTTTCGCCGCTCAGCACGACCGCCGGCGAGTGCGAGCCCATGCCGCCGGTGTTCGCGCCTTCATCGCCGTCGAGCGCCTTCTTGTAATCTTTGGCGGGAGCGAGGGGCAGGACCTTCTTGCCGTCGGTGATGGCCATGAACGACACTTCCTCGCCGGTGAGGCACTCCTCGACGAGGATGCGGCCCGCGGCGTTTCCGAATTTCTTGTCCTCGAAGACAAGCCGTAGAAATGCCTCGGCTTCGGCCTGGGAGCTCGCGACGATGACGCCTTTGCCGGCCGCGAGGCCGTCGATTTTGAGGACGATCGGGAATCCGCCCTTCTTGATTGCGGCCTTCGCTTCGTCGTAAGAGTTGCATGCTGCGGCCTCGGCGGTCGGAATCCCATACTTCCGCATGAATTCCTTGGAGAATACCTTCGATCCTTCCAGCTCCGCGGCGAGCCGGGTGGGTCCGAAGATGGGGAGGCCACGCTTCTGGAACTCGTCGACGATGCCGAGGGTTAGCGGAAGCTCCGGACCGACAATGGTGAGGTCCATCTTGAGCTTCTCCGCGAAGTCGGCGAGCTCGATGATGTCGGCGACGCCGATCGGGACGCAGTCGGCTACGGCGGCGATGCCGGCGTTCCCCGGCGCCGCATACAGCTCTCGGACGAGAGGCGATTGGCGGAGCTTCCAGCAAATGGCATGCTCCCGCCCCCCCTGACCGACGACCAAGACCCTCATTTCGTTTCCAGGAAAACGATTCTAGGGGTTTCACCGGGATGTAGCAAGAATGAGGGTTTCCCGCTCGTGGGGCGCACGGCTGTGCGCCCGC
>DASQGS010000218.1:0-5084 GCA_035632455.1 Thermoanaerobaculia bacterium
TACGCTCGGAATGCACCCTCCTGACCTGCGCGAACCCACCTGCCATCTGCGATCTGCCATCTGCGATCTCTCACTTGCTCAGCGAAAACCGTTCCTCGGCGATGCGATAGCACCATCGCCAGATCGTGCGGTTGAACAGCACCACCACGGCGGCCATCACCAGGACGCTTGCGGCGAGGTGCGGGAAATCGGCGCGCTCGGCCGCGAGGCTGATCTGCGCGCCGAGACCGTTGGCCGTGATCACCTGATGCCGGAACGTCACGTACTCGGCCACGATGCTGGCGTTCCACGCGCCGCCGGCCGCCGTCACCCATCCGGTGACGAGATACGGGAACACGCCGGGGAGATACAGCGTCTTGAACTGCAGCCACAAGCTCAGTCGATAGCTGTGTGACGCCTCGCGGAGGTCGGCCGGGATGGCCATCGCTCCTGCGATCACATTAAAGAGGATGTACCACTGCGTTCCGAGGAGCATCAGGAGGACGCTGCCCCAGTTGAGGTCGACGCCGATGACTTTCAGGATGGCGATCACGAGAGGGAAGAGCATGGGCGCGGGAAACGACGCCGCGATCTGCAGGATCGGCTGAAAGATCCGGGACAGCCGCGGCGAGAGGCCGATGGCCAGGCCCGCGGGGAGCGTCCAGAGTGTGCCGACGGCGGTGGAGAGCAGGACGCGTCCGAGCGTCCAGCCGCCGGCGCGGACGATCGGCATCATCTCGCGCCACGAGAGCTGCCGAAGGATCAGGATCAGCCGCCAGGCGCCGAACAGAAGGCCGCCGATGAGCAGAACGAACATAACCATCGAGAGCGCGCTGGACCGTTGCGGTGCCGGCTCAACCGCTTCCGCAGGCTCGGCTCGGCGCGGGTGCTGCTTCCTCGCCGTGAGCCGCACCAGCCTGTCGCTCAGCCACTCGACCACCGCGGAGCGGCGGAGCCAGTCGTAGAACCACGACGACTGGCTCGTCTCGGCGCCTCCCTCTTCGACGCGGAACTTCTGCGACCAGACCACGACCGGGCGCCAGAGCAACTGGTCGAGGAAGACGATCATCAGGATCATGGCCACGATCGCCCAGATCATGGCCGGCACGTCGCCGCGCGCGACGGCTACGCTCATGTAGGAGCCGATGCCGGGGAGGCGGAAGTCCTTCGAACCGAGGACGAATGACTCGGTGATCATCAGGAAGAACCAGCCGCCGGCCATCGACATCATGCTGTTCCAGACCAGGCCGATCGTGGCGAACGGAAGCTCGACCCAGCGCAGCTTCTCCCACCAGTTGAAGCGGTAGATCGTGGCCGCTTCGATCTGGTCCTTCGGGATCGATCGCAGCGAGTGGTAGAAGCTGAAAGTCATGTTCCAGGCCTGGCCGCTGAAGATCATCAGCACCGAGGCGAGCTCGAGGCCGATGTTGCTGCGCGGGAAGACGGCGACGAGCGCGAGGACGACGCCCGGCATGAAACCGAGGACGGGAATGCTCTGGAGGATGTCGAGCAGGGGCAGGAGAACGCGCTCGGCGATCGGGTCCTTCGCGGCCCAGTAGCCGTAGACGAGCGTGAAGAGCAGCGAGAGGGCGTAGGCGAGCAGTCCGCGCGAGAGGGAGTAGAAAACGTAGACCGGCAGCGCGCTCGGCGAGAGGTCGATGTGAACGGCGGGGCGGAGAGTGCGCCACTCGCCGGCTAGCGAGAAGAGTCCGAAGACGAGGCCGACGAAGCCGGCCAGGAGCACGAAATCGGAGACGCCGATGCGGCGGAAGCGCTCGAGGAAAGCGGTCGCTTCGCCCCAGACTCCTTCGCGCGTGCGCATGCCGGTCCTGCGTCCATTTCGTGATCTCCCCGGAGGGGCGCGTATCGTACCACCGGGGAAGGCAGCAATCAGCAATCAACAAGGGAGGTCGGAGGACGGAAGTCGGAGGTCAGATAGCCGGCGTTCATCTGACCTCTGACCTCCGACTTCCGGCCTCTATTGCTGATTGCTGATTGTCGAGGACGAAGAACGCAGGAATCAGAATCAAGGCTCTTCTGGAAGATGTTCTTCACCTCTCTGCGTCTCTGTGGTGAACGCACGCGTTCAGTTCACGCAGCCTGTGGTTTTGATCTCAGAACGCGGAACGCAGAAATAAAAAGGGCGGCCGGGGCCGCCCCTTCTTCTTCATCGATAGAGATCGTTCACTTCTTCGGCGCGAGCGACTTGATGTAGTCGACCAGGTCGTTGATCTGATCCTTGTTGAGCTTGCCCTTGTAGGACGGCATCTTTCCCTTGCCGTCTTCGATGGTCTTGTAGAGCGCCTCTTTGCTCTGCTCCTGCACTTCTTTCGACTCGAAGGCTTTGATCTTCATGTTCTTCGCCATCGTCGTATCGGCCTTGCCTTCAGGGCCGTGGCACGACTTGCACTTGACGTCGAAGGTCTTCTTTCCTTCGGCGGCCTCCTTGGCGGGCGATTCGGCGGCCATGACGGCGGGCACTACGAGCAGCGAGAGCGACAGGACAGATCCGAGGATACGGGCGGACTTCATGTTCTTTCCCTCCTTCTCTTCTTCATCGGGGTTTGCGCCCGGCGGCGCGTGGACTTGCTAGTGCGGAAGGCATTCCATCTGAATGCCAGCCGGCGCGTCAAGCGTGTTAAATCGCTGGGCGACAATGGGAGTTCAACGGTCTTGAGTGCTGAGTCCTAGTGCTGAGTACTGAGTGCTGAGTACGCACCTTCTGGGCGAACGCGTGGGTGTGCTCACCGCAGAGACGCAGAGAACGCAGAGATACGCAGAGGCCTCCGCGAGCCTCTGCGTCCTCTGCGCCCTCTGCGCCTCTGCGGTGAATACACGCGTGCCGTCGCCCGAGGCCAGCCATTCGCCCGGTGCGACCCTAAAGACCCAGGACGCAGGGTGTCTTCGGCGCCCTCCGCTTTCCACCGTCTTCCTGCTAGATTTGTTTCCAGCCCCGCCAAATCAATTTCTACTGAGGAGGTCGTCCCATGGCTCGTCGTCCCGTGGTCCTCTCCCTCGCCGCCCTGGTTGCCCTCGTTCTCGCAGTCAGCGCGTACGCCGCGTACAGCGGCGTCACTCGTGTCCGCATCGTCGTGAATCCGAAGTTCTATCGCGGGCCGTGCCCCGCAACTTTGACGTTTACCGGCACGATCTTCGTTCGCCGCCCACCGGTTCGGGTCGAATACATGTGGACCCGCAGCGACGGCGCCACCGGTCCACGGCAGAGCCTCGTGATCAACAGCGCCGGACAAGGCGTTACCGACACGTGGACCCTCGGCTCGCGCGGCATGCGCATGAACGTCTGGGAGCAGCTGCATGTGCTCGCGCCGACCGGCATCAACTCGCCAACGGCGCACGTGCGCGTGAACTGCCGCTGAGAAAACGGAAGCGGGCGCGCAGGGGAGCGCCCGCGTTCGTCTGTGGCTTTAGTCATTGCGCATCGCGGCCGCGTTCGTCACCATGTGGCGATGGAACTGCACGCCTGCATCCTCTGTGAACGCACCTCGGACGAAGTCCCTCTCGTCGTGATCGAGTATCGCGGCTCGACTCTCCACATCTGCTCGCAGCACCTTCCCGTGCTCATCCACAATCCTGCCGAACTCGCCGAGCGCATGCCGGGGGTGGAGAAGTTGAAGGGGCCGGGGCGAGTGCTCTGATCAGATGGCAGGTGGCAGATCGCAGATCGCAGGTGGTTCGGCGAATCTGCTCGATTCTGGCGGGTGGCTCGGGGGTTTTTTAACCACAGAGATCACGGAGATCACGGAGACTGTCGCCCTGATTGCTCCGTGTTCTCTGTGATCTCTGTGGTTAAAAACACCCGTCCGAAGCACGCAGAACCCGCAACCGCGCGGACCCCCCTGCGATCTGCGATCTGCCATCTGCGATCTACGTCGTCGCTCCCGCGCACGAGCTTCCCGCGCCGGCCGTGCACCCGAAGCAGTGCCGCCGGGTCACGATCCGCCGTTTCTGCCACGACTCGAAATCGAAGTCGTGGACGGTGATCGCGGCGTCGCCGGGAAGAGCATCGAGCTCGAGCATCTGGTTGAAGTCGCAATCGAACAGCCGCCCATCCCACGAGATCGAGATCGTGTTGCGGCACATCAGCCCGGCGATGGCCGCGGGATTGAACGACTGCCCCAGCTTGGCCATGTACGCCTCGAGGTTGTCGCTCTCGACGAGCCATTCCAGGAAGCGCGAGATCGGCATGTTGTTCAGCGCGAAAAGGCGGTCGAAGGTGATGTCCCAGTCGCGCTTGAGCGCGGCCTTCCACTCGCTCTCGACCGAGTGCTGCGTCGCGGCGAGGAACGCGCCGGCGGGATTGCTCATCAGCGTGAGCACGCGCCGTGGGTCGCCCTTGCCGTACCCGGCGGCGTTGAGCAGGCGCAGCGCTTCGATCGACTTCTCGAACGCGCCGTCCCCGCGTTGCGCGTCGGTGTTCCGTTTGCGGTAGTGCGGCAGCGAGGCGACGATCTCCACGCCGCGCTCGCCGAGCCACTCCGCGAGGCCGGCGGTGCGCGGGAGGAGGAGCACCGAGAGATTGCAGCGGTCGATCACGTGCTTGCCGCGCGCGACCGCCTGCTCGACGACGGTGCGGAAATCGGGATGCAGCTCCGGCGCGCCGCCGGTCAGGTCGACGGTGGTCGCGGAGGTCTGGTCGAGCGCGCGGAAGCAGGCCTCGATCGTCTCCCGCGTCATCATCGCGTCCCAGCGGTCGGGACCGGCGTCGACGTGACAGTGCCGGCAGGTCATGTTGCAGAGCTTGCCGAGGTTGATCTGGAAGACTTCGAGCGGGGCGGGGTGAAGGCCGGAGGTGCCGGCGGAAGCGAGCGCGGACTCGAAATCGAGTGAGGTGCCTTCGATGACGAGCGCCTCGAGTTGCGCCAGTTGCGCGGACGGCGCGGCCAGCGGAGAGTGCCGCGCGCGAAGGCTCTTGGTCGACTTCGGTCCCGGCAGGGACTCGCCGCGTCCGCCTTCTTCGTCCGGCGCCTTCGAGGGGAAAGTCGTCACATGCCCGCCTTTCGTTCGTGTTCGCGCATCTGCATCCCATGCACGAGCGATGCACCGCCGCGGATGGCGCAGGCGACGTGGACGGCTTCGGTCATCTG
>DASQGS010000219.1:0-2667 GCA_035632455.1 Thermoanaerobaculia bacterium
GGGCGTCGGCACTGGCAATAATCGTAAGCATGTTGTCAGGCAGAAACTGCTTGGGGACGAACACGAAAAACCGATGTTTGCTCGTCTCTGGCGTTGCGATGTAGCGATCAAGCGCTTTGAGCGCCTCGCGCAACGCGGGCCGCTCCCAGCCGTGGCGCCACCAATTCTCACGGATCGGCGTGCGCCGATTCGCATCGCGCTCGGGCTTCACGTGCAGCAAGAGATGCTGGTAGAGCGTAGGATTCTGAGACCGGAGGTCCTGCTCGCTGAGTCCGTACGTGTCGATTACGAAGACGCGCCGAGGCTGGTCAGTGACATCTTTGCCATTCAGGTATGGCCGAAGCATTGACGTTGATGGCACTTCCAGATTCATTTCCGCAATATCTTCTGATGTTAGAAGAAACCCGGCGCCGTAGAGCTGCACGCCAGGTGAACTGATGCCGGAATTCGATCGAAGCGCGTTAGCGGATGTCACGTCGGCACCAATCGAAAAATCAGCATTGATGAATCCACGCTGCACTTCAAAAGAGACGTCGAGATGGTCATCGTCCGTTTCGAATTCGCTAGCGACCCTGAGCAGAGTGCCCAACTTCCGGCTGCCGCTGCCCACACTCATGGCGATGCGAACCGCAGCTCCTGAGTCCGCATCCACCCAAGGGTGATCCGGTATCGCCCAATCCACGCCGCCTTCGTCGCGAAGATGGGCCTCGATTACTCGTCTCTGAAACGACTGCGTGATGCTGTTCGTGGTTATGAGCCCAAACAATTTGGTGTGATGCTTTCGAACTAATTCCGCAGCCTTCTCCCACCAATACGTCACAAGATCGGCCTTCTGCGGTACGTCGGGATACGTCTGCCACAGAGCCTGCACATATCCGTCGCCAAGTGCCTGCCGAATTCTCCAGCCGCCAATAAACGGTGGATTCCCCACAATGAACTCCGCCCCCGGCCACTCCGCCTTGCGCGGGTTCACATACCGGTACACGGGCATGCGCGCCGTGTCGTCCGGCACGTCCTCGCCCGTCACCGGATGCCGCTTCATCGTCTCGCCGTCCCAGCGGGTGACCGGATTTCCATCGTCGTCGAGCAGCGGCACTTTGTCGTCGTAGGCGAGCACGGCGTCGCGCCATTCGATGTTGTGATAGTTATGGAGGATCGGTTCGTCGGGCTGGTTGGCGAAGCCGCGGGTGCGGATCTGCCATTGCAAGTAGCCGATCCAGAGGACGAGCTCGGCGATCTCTTTGGCCCAGCGCTTGATCTCGATGCCGAGGAACTGCTCCGGCGAGACCAGGCGGCCGTAGCTGGAGATGCGGCCGCCGCCGAGGTTCTCGTACATGTCCAGCACCTCGTTCTCGATCCGCTTGAGAAAGTCGAGCGAGACGTAGAGGAAGTTGCCGGTGCCGCAGGCGGGATCTAGGATGCGGACGTGCGCGAGGCGGTCGAGGAAGGTCTCGACGAGGCGGCGGGCCTCCTTCTCGTTTTTCGCGCCCGAGGCCTCATCGGCGACGAGGGCGCGGACGCTGGCGCGGACGGTCTCCCACTCCTTGCGCAGCGGCTCTTCGATGGTCGGACGCACGAGGCGCTCGACGTAGGCGCGCGGCGTGTAGTGCGCGCCGAGGCGGTGGCGCTCCTTCGGATCGAGAGCGCGCTCCAACAGCGTGCCGAAGATCGACGGGTCGACATGCGCCCAGTTGCTCGTGGCCGCGGTGCGCAGCGCGTGGAGCTGGAAGCGGTCGAGCGCGATGGCCACCGGCTCGGCGAAGAGGCCGCCGTTGAATCGCCAGATCCTGCCGCTGCCCCACAGCGTCCCGCCTTCGTTCATCTTCCTCCACAGCTCTTCGACCGCGGGCTTGAATTGTTCGGGATGCTGGCTCCAACCTTGGAAGGCGTCGGCAAAGACGTTCTTCGGCAATAGGTTCACGTCCTCGGCGAACATGGTGAAGAGGCAGCGCATGAGGAACTGGGCGACGAGCGTGGGCTCGTGTCCCGCATCCTCGAGCTGCCGGGCGATGCCGGCGATCTGCGCGGCGACATCTCGCGTGACGTTCGCGGCGTGACGCGAGGGGTCGAGGCTGACAGGATCGGTGAAGACTCGGCGCAGCCGGAGCCCGAACTCGGTGAGGTGCCGCTCCTCGGGCGCATAGTCGATCGGATCGGGCTCGGGATCGTGCGGCTGACGAAAAAGATCGCGGAGATGGAGGCGCGAGTTGATGGCGTCGGGGAACGGCCGGTAGTTCGCGGTGCGGTCGAACGAGGCGTAAAGATCGAAGCAGTAGCCGACATCGGTAACGATGAGGAACGGCGGCGGATCGTCGATCGACCGCGCGTATTTCAGCGCCTGACCGTATGCATCCTGCATGGCGATGTACCACGCAGGCGTGCCGCGCTTGGCGGCGCCGAGGCGCGTGCCGCCTTGCTCGGAGCCCTGCTTGGCCTCGAGGATGAAGTGACCGCGCTTGTAGAGATCGATGAAGCCGATGGTGTGCTGCCGGCCTTCGTGAGGAATTCCGACCTGCTTCTCGAACACGTAGGCATCGCGCTCCTGGTCGGATGTCGCGGCGTGCGGCGCGTCGACGTTGAGGGCGTCGCAGAGGTCGTTGAGAAACGACTGGGCATTCGACCGCTCGGCCGCCGCGGAGTCGCGCCATTTGTCGAGGAATTCGGAGG
>DASQGS010000220.1:0-3579 GCA_035632455.1 Thermoanaerobaculia bacterium
TCGCAAGATCTGTGGAAAAGGCAGTGATCTGTGATCGGTACGTCATCCTGAGCCGCGTAGACGGCGAGGAATCCCCTGCAAGAGCGCCGACCTCGGTTCTCAACAAGGGGATCCCTCGCTGCGCTCGGGATGACACGAAACGCTCTTTCTTTCCTTCGTCCACTGTCCCTCGCCACTCTTCGCTGTTTTTCGTCCCTCGTCCCTTGTCCTTCGTCCCTCGTCCCTTAGAATCACCGAATGCCTGAGCTACCCGAGGTCGAGATCTACCGGCGGTACTTCGAGCGCCATGCTTTGGGCCAGACGATCGCCCGAGTGGACGTACGCGACGAGCGGATTCTCGGCGCGATTCGCGGGGCCTCGCTCGGGCGCCGTTTGCAAGGGAGGGCGTTTCATGCCGTGCGCCGGCACGGCAAGCACTTGATCGCCGAGGCGGATGAAGGCCTCTGGCTCCATCTGCATTTCGGAATGACCGGCGACCTGGCGTACTACACCGATCCAGCAGATGAGCCGCGGTTCGCTCGCGTTGTGTTCGAGCTCGTGAACGGGGCACGGCTCGCGTACGACGACATGCGCCTCTTCGGCGTGGTTGGCCTGGTGTCCGGTCCGGAGGATCTCATCGCCGCTCACCGCCTCGGGCCTGATCCGCTTGACCCCGGCTTCCGGCTCTCCGATTTCGCGCGGCTCGTCGAGCGGCGGCGCGGCACCGTCAAGTCGTTCCTTCTCTCGCAAAACATCATCGCCGGGATGGGCAACCTCTACGCCGATGAGACGCTCTTCCAGACTGCGATCGATCCGCGGCGATCGGTCAACAGGTTGACGACCGGTGAGGTGAAGGCAGTCTTCGAGAGGATGCGCGCGATTCTCCGCGAGGCCATCCGGAGGAAGAGCCGAGGGGCTGGGCATCCGCGGAGCTACCTCGTTCATCGCCGCGAGGCGGGCGAGCGATGCCCGCGCTGCGGTGGCACGATCCGCAAGAGCGTGGTGTTCGGGCGATCGACGTATTTCTGCGCGAAGCACCAGCGGTGATTGCGGCTACGCATAATCAACCAGCACCGGCGGCGCGAGATCGCGCCGCTCGAGTAATGCCAGCGCAGTGCGCATGATCGTGCGTTGCTGATCGGGATCGTGCGGCGCACCGAGTGGATAGCCGTGGCGGAAGGGAACCGAAAGCGCGCGGGGCGGGCGGACGCGCTCGGCGACTTCGCGCAAGAGAATGATGGACACGGTGGCGATACCATGGCGCTCCAGCTCGGCGGCGATCAGACTCACGGCCTGATTGCACATCGGTCAGACCGGGACGAGCAGCGCCGCATCGACTCCGTCCCCGGCCAGGAGCGCCGCGGCCTCCGGCGCGCTTTTCGCGACGAGTCGGCCGGGCGCGGTGATCGAGCCCATGAATGAGAGATGACGCCGGTTGGCTGAGCCGACGACGCCTGCGTCGGCGAGCTCGCGAAGGCGATCGATCGGCAGCGCGAGATTGGGATCGTCATGAATGCCGCTGTGATCGTAAGTCGCGCTGCGGTGGCAGTCGATCAAAGTGCCGAGGTCCGCGTCGTCCGGAATGGTGCGGAAGCTCGTGTCGCCTCCTTTGACATCGTGCTCGAACGGCGCTTGATCGGGCAGCACGAGGCCCGCAGTCGACACGAGCGCCAGGCATGCCTCGGACAGCGGCTTCGTCAGCGGAGCCCACGGAACCGGGTCGATGCGCCGCCAGCGGTAGAGGTGAAGGAATGTGCGAACGACGAAACTGAATTCGGAGAGATCGCCCATCGCGACATTCTACGATTTGTGCCCGCACCCCTGCCCTACTTGGGCGATCTATGCCGGCCGGCGCCGCGGTTTCAGTTCGGTAACCTGACGTTAACCTCTCCCGGTCATCATTTCGCTCATGTCAGATGTTTGGCGAGCGTCCAGCGCGGTAAGCAAACCGGAGAGAGAGAGTCGCTCGAAACATCGCCCGCACAGAATCCGCCGGTCACGAGCCGGCAGCCAAAGAAACCGCACCGCTGCCATTGAAAGGATCCCACATGTCATCCGTCGCCATTGCCTATGAAGAGATTCATCCCGTCGATGCCCTTCGCGATCTCGTGAGCTCGCTGACTCCTCGGCTTTCATCCGATGAAATCGATCGCCGCCGGTCGGAGATGCTCTCGCTGTTGGATGACGCGTTCAGCCATTCAGATCGCTGCGCGAATTGCGGCGCGTCGCTGATCGCTGCCAGGCAACTTCTGGAGGGCGAGAAGCCGCTTCCGCACAAGCGTCTCTCCCGCCGCGAGGGAGAGGTGATGTCGATGATCCTCTGCGGCAAACGCCTGAAGGAGATCGCGGCCACCCTGGACATCAGCGTGAAGACCGTCACCACTCACCGTTCGCGCCTGCTGCGGAAGTTGGGCATTGAGGACAACCTCGGGCTGTATCGCTACGCCGTCCGCAATCATTTGATCGAGATCTAACGTCAACGTCGCGACGCGGCACTGGTAAACCGCCGAAGGCTGCCTGGAGTTTGCACATTCGCGACAAATCGTAGGGCCCAGCCGTGCTGGGCCGATTACCGCGCGGCTCGAAATCCGATGTACCGCTCGGTGGCGGCCCAGCGCTGCTGGGCCCTACGGCCTAACCGCCGACGGCGGCAACGCAGTGCCGCCCTTACTTCTTGTCGGCCTCGAACATCCTTCGCAATGCGCGCTCGGCCGGGACGCGAATGTCCTCCGGGACTTCGATCTGGTATTTCAGATCGCGCAGCGAATCGCGCACGTCCTCGAGCGTGGTCACCTTCATGAACGCACACAGCTTGCAGCCCTTGAGGAATTGCTTGTCCGGCACTTCCATGGCCAGGCGGTCGGAGAGACCGCATTCAGTCACGACGAGAAAGCGCGTGGCCGCATTTTCCCTCGCGTAGCGAACCATGCCCGAAGTGGAGAGGACAGCGTCGGCGAGCACGGCCACATCGGGGCGGCATTCGGGGTGGACGAGCACTTTGAGATCGACGTCCGCCGCCTGGATGCGCGAGATCTCCTGCGGTGTGATCTGCTGGTGGACGTAGCAGAAGCCATCCCACGGGATGATGTTCTTCTCCGGCACCTGCTCGGCGACATGGGCGGCGAGGTTGCGGTCCGGCACGAAGAGAATGTTGCGATTCGGAAGGGAGCGGACGATCCGCGCGCCGTTCGCCGACGTGCAGATCACATCGGACAGCGCCTTGACCGCGGCGGTCGTGTTCACGTAGCTGACCACCGCGAGGTCGGGATAGTCTCGCTTCAGCTCCTCGATTCTCGCCTTCAGGTCCTCCACCGGAGCGGAGTCAGCGAGCTGGCAGCCTGCAAGCAGGTTCGGCAGCAGGACCGTGCGCGACGGATTCACGATCTTCGCCGTCTCGGCCATGAAGTGAACGCCGCAGAACTCGATCGCCGCGGCGTCGTGGACCTGCGAGGCCATCAGCGCAAGCTCGAGCGAATCGCCGACGAAGTCCGCGACCTTGAGTATCTCCGGCCGGTAATAGTTGTGCGCAACGACGACGGCATTGCGCTCTTTCTTCAGCGCCCGGATCTCTTCGTGGAGGTGCTCAAACCCGCGAGCGTC
>DASQGS010000221.1:0-6045 GCA_035632455.1 Thermoanaerobaculia bacterium
GCGAGAACCGCCAGGATTGTGCTGCCCAGGTTGAGGCGGGCGATCTCAGTCGCGGAGAGGGTCCCGGAATCATTCGATGAGTTGGCCAGGATGATGGAAGACTGTGAGGACCGGTTGCCCTCGTCGATGGCATGAGAGGCGACGTGGATAAGGCTGGCCGATGGGAGGCGCTCCATCGTCGCCTGTTTTGTGGCGTCCTTCCCCACGAGCACAGTCGCACCGGGATACAGACGACCGACTTCCACGGCTTCCTGTGCTGCTTGATCCAGAGTTGCCAGCTTTGGAAAGCGCTGGCGATCGAACGCCGGGTTGCCGATGATGAGGGCCGTCGCGGGAACAATCTTGCGGCCGCTGCCCTGCAAAGCTCGGAGATACGAGCCGGCGCTCGGTGCAGCAACGATCGCCGTCCGCTCCACGAGAAATGGAGATTGCTCGTCGGGGCGAAGCATCGCGAAGGGAATTTGCGCAAATGGAGGGTCGGAAATGACCACGATTGTTCCGTCCGTCGGCAAGGAACGCTCTATCGGCTCAATCAGGCTCTTGTACAGTTGGCCTCCAATTTGAAGCGCCCGTTCGTCGGAGCGATCGCGGAGGGCATTGCGTAGCTCTTCTGCGTCGCGTCCAATAGCCTGGCTGCTGATCGCGACACGCTGGGTCTTCAGTCCGTGCGCGTCCAGCGAATAGATGATCAGCCGGTCCCAGAGGGCGACGTAATTCAGCAGAAGAGTGCCTCTTGGTATGTGTTGCGCGATCGCAGAGGGCGAGGAGGCCTGGCCGGGAGCTCCGCCGAGGCGGGCGAGTTGCGCGCGGCGACGCGCATCCTCGGCGGCTGCGAAGGCTTCATCGTGGCGGTCGTGGCTGTCGAGGATGTCAATGAGCTCCAACGACGCACGCCGGGCTGTATCGCTATCGGGGCTGTCATTGCCCGGCTGGATACTTCGATCGAGCATCGCCAAGCTGGTGCGCAGATCCTCGATCGCGCCTTCGTCTTTCTGCATAGCCCGCCGGTCCTGCGCACGCTCGAGATACGCCTCAGGCAGGTGTAAGAGATTCTTGCCAGCCGCCGCAGTCTCGAGGTAGTGGGTTAGAAGCGCCTCGGCGCGTGCGGCGTCGCTCTCCCGCACGTGGCGAGCTTCCACTGAGCGAAGATCATTGACGGAGGCGTCCCGAAGGGCGGGATCCGAAACGGCGTGAGCCGCCGCGCGACTGGCGGAGAGATCATCGACGTCGGAGCCGATGCTGTGGAGCGCGACCGATTGCCAAAGCACGGCGTCGGCGTGCAGCCGGGGATTCTTGATCGGCACGCTGGTGTCGAGAAGGATGGAATAGAGCGATGTGGCCAAGTCCCACCTCCTATGCAAGACCTCCGTGCGTGCGGCGCCGGACAAGGCCACTTGCATACGAGGCAGGTCGCCCGAGTCGCTCATACTGTGGAACGTCTCGGTCAAGAGACGCCAAGCCTCGGCGGAGCGGCCAAGCGGGGAGCAGTCGCCTGCGGCCATTCCGCGCATGGAGTTGGCATTGTCCGTCTCTCCGAGGCGAACGAAGCCGTCGAGCGCCTTCAAGTAGGCGTCAAGAGATTCGGGGAGCCTGCCGGTGCGGGCGAGCACGGTCCCAAGCTCCCAATTGATCTGGGCCCGCAACGCTTCGTAGTGCTCCGGCAGATCCTTTTCGAGATCGTGAAGAAGGGCCAGTGAATCGTCGTGATGCCCAGAGTCGTGTAGTGCATTGGCGATGTAGTACTCAGCAACCAGATGCATTGGGCTCGAGCCCTTGCCGAAGAAATCTGCGGCTTGGCGAAACAGAGGAAGGGACTCGACAACCTGGCGATCGCTGTAAAGGATTCGGGCTCGGTAGTAAACCCGATGCGCTGCGGCGAGGGTGGAGGTCCTAGACGGCGACTGCGCCGCGGCGTCGATTGCGGCGACGGCGTCGTGCAACAGCGACTCGCCGGCCAGGTTGGGGAGCTCGTTTCCCACCGCTCGGGCGACGTCGAGAAAGCGGCGCGCGGACTCGTCGTCACCGCGCTCATGCGCTTCCGCCCACTGGCCTAGATACGACCACTCGCACCACAAGCGGGCATCTTGTGGAAACAGTCGAACGATCTCGCCGACTCGATGCTTATCGCCCTCGGCCACGGCGGCTTCGAGTTGCGGCTTCGTCTTCTTCCAGACGCTCGATCGCGTCACCACCGCCAGATTCTGCCGGTGCCGCCGGGCATCGTCCGCCCATTTGGAGTTGGGATCGAGGGATAGATAGTGGTCCCAGGCCTTCGTGGCGGCATGTTTCAGGCCCAGTCGTTCGAGGGCGAGAGCGCGATTGAACAGGGCTTCTCCATACTGCGGGTCGAGGCGCAGGGCATGGTCGGCGTCCGCAAGAGCCAGCGCTGCCATCTGCGAATCTTCCTGGCGTGAGGCAACGGTAAGCCGGGCGGCGGCAAGGTCGTTCCAGAATTGGGGGTGATCGGTGTTGGAGCTGGTTAATGACTCGAGTTTTTTCACAGCCGAATCGGCATCGCCGGCCAGCAGCGTTGCGACTGCGTTCATATGGAGCCGGCGCGCGTCGGAGGCTCCCTCCGTTTTTTGCATCAACTGGCCGGCATCGCCCTGCAACCGAAGAAGGTTGGGCTCCGATGCCTGGTCGCCGCGGTCTTTCTCGAACCGGGCCCAGGGTAGTCCGCTGACCCGCGGTTCGAGCGGACGGTGCGACAGACGTTTTGAATCCGCGACCAGTGGCGCGAGAGACGGCCTTGTGAGCCACCAAGTGGTCGTGCCTCCCAAGGCGAGCACAAAGCTGGCGGCCGCCGCGAATGGTAACCAATTCATCCTGTCGCGCTGGCGCACGGATTTCGTGGCGGATGCCGCTTCCGTCAGCCTTTCGTTGACGCGCATCGTGCCAGCGACGATGGCGGAGCATCTCTCGCAGAGATCGAGATGATCGATGACGGCCGAGGCTTCCTCCGGCGTCAGGCTTCCGTCGACGAAGGAAGCCAGCACGTCGTCGGCAGGGCAGTCGGGCCGTGTCGTTTGAGAGCTCATGCTGAACCTCGAGTCGCAGATGGCGAATCACTACCCGGCGGGATTGGGATCTCGGGCGCGATATGACCGAGCCGCTGCTGCCGCAGGTTGTCGAACGCCAGCTCGAGGTCGTTGGCACCGTGCGCCACGAGCTCGGTCGCATCGCGCTGGCTGATTCCTCCCTGAAGAAGAGCATCTCGCAACTTGTCCATGACGCGATAGATGCGCCGGTAGAGCGGCATCGCTTGCGTGTTGAGAGCGCGGGCGATCGTCGATACCTTGCATTCATCGAGAAAATGCCACTGAACGATCATGCGGTCTTCGGGAGAGCAGCTCGCGAGCTCGCGGGAGAGGATCCTCCCAATCCGCTTGGCGATTTCGCTCCGCTCCTTCTCCATGAGATGATCCTCGGCGGACGTTGTCGCGGACACCTCGGGCATCGTTTCGATGGTCTGCTCAGTGGGTCTTCTCGAGCGAATTGGCAGCTTGAGGCGCAGTCGGTCGACCTCGTTTCGGCTCAAGTTGGGAAACTCGCTCAGGACGACTCGTGCCGCTTCTTCATAGGCTCTGCAATCACGATATAGAAGTCCCTCCAGCCGGACGGCTGGCGGCCCCTCCTCTTCCGCGGCTACGGAGGGACGCCATTTCCCGCGCTTCTGGATATGTTGATCGACGGCAATCCGGTGAATGATCGTATTGAGATACGTGGCAAGTGAGCTCCGGCCTGCGAATCTCCGGATGGCCTCATAGTCGTTCTCGATGAGCTTGAGCTTCGCGACAGAGGCAAAGTCCTCGGCATCGGCTCCACGGAGGTTATTGTCAAAGCAGACAAATGAGATTACGCGCTCAATAAGCGGCAAGTACTCAATGAAGAGCCTTTGGGCCTCCTCAACTTCGGGCATATTTCGGAGTGTGGCCTGTCAACTGTCTGCGGTCAAGAGGCGTGATGTCCACCACCGAGAGTCCGCGAATAGAGCCGCTCGCGGGGCCACGCCTTGGCATCGGCGACGACAGGATATGTACAGGCTCCATCCGTGTGAGTCTTCGCCACCCGCGAATCGCGCTCGTGGGCTCCTAACGGGCAAAACGCAATTGTCTTCTGTAGACTGCTCCGATGCATCCGGAGGTCGAGCGGGCCCGGTCGAAGATCAAGGAGATCTTGTACGACTGCGCGGTCGAGATCCGGGCCACGAAGGCGGCGGTCTTTCTTTCCGACGGAATGGGGAAGTTCGAGCTCATGGCCGAGTTCGGGTTCCGGCTGGCGACGCGGCACTTCGCCGATCGCGACGATCCCGTGGTCGATCGCTGCGAGCGCGGACGCACGGCCTTTTTCATCAATGGTCTTGTGACGGAGCCGCGTTTCTCGGAGCTTCTCTACGAGGCCTCCACCGATCGCATCCTCGCCGTTCCTCTTTATCAGCGCGGCCAGCTCGTCGGCGTGATCGACATGCGCGACAAACCGAACAAGCAGCCTTTCGATGAAGCGGATCTGCCGAAGGCCCAGGCCATCGCCGACCGGATCGGCGATCTGTTCAAGGGAAAGAACGTCTTCAATCAGCGATTCATCTCGATCTCGGACGGAGAGCATCCGATCGGCGAGAGCGTCTTTCCCCTTTCACCGCCGCGCGCGGCGACACCGGGCACGCAGCCGCTTTCAAGGCCGCCCGCGGCACCGCCGCAGGTCGTGGCTCAGCCAGGTTCGCGAGCGCCTCGGGCGCCAGCGCCGCCGGGACCGGGTGTTGCGGCCGGTCGCGCCGATGCTGCTGCCGCGCGATCTCCGAGGCCCGCTGATCCGCTCGTGTCCGACAGAACCGTCCCGGCTGCGGCGCCGGCGCCGAAGGGCGTGCGCGACGCGGCCATCGACGGACTCGTCGCCATTTCGCGCAAGGTCGTCGATTCTCGCGTGCTCATTCCGCCGCAACCGGAGACCCTCGTCGAATCCGACCTTGCGGGCGCAGCCGACGTCATGAGGACCATGCTCCTCCTCCCCGGCGCCGTCGTGGCCTGCTTCTCGGCGTTCGGCCATCTCGGCGGCGTTCAGGAGATCGTGTCGAAGGCGCCGCTCACCGACGAGGCGATGGCGCTGCTGCAATCGAAGCTGACGGTCTGGCTCGCCAAGCGCGGCGAGCGCGGCGGCGACGTGCGCCGCAACGTGCATGCGATGGAGGCCGGGCCGGTGATCGTCGGCGCGAGGCTTCTGAAGGTGCTTACGGCGCCGGTGTCGGCCGGCGCGATGCGCGGGCTGTTTCTCACGGTCGGATTCGAGGTCCTGCCGGGCCGCGATGCGCATGAGATGCTGGCCCTCTTCCTCGGGCAGTTGCGCATTGCCCTGGAACACTCGACGGCCCGTGATTACGCGACGAAGAATCGGATGGCGGCGCGGCTGCTGGAGCCCGACCTCTCGCGCTATCCGCAGCTGCGGCGGCACAGCCAGGAGGTGGCCACGACGAGCGTGGAGCTCGCGCGGCTTCTGGCTCTGACCGTCGACGAAGTGGAGAACATCCGCTTGGTCGGCTTGCTGCACGACGTCGGGATGCGGTTGCTGCAATACGAGCGGCTCTACATCAAACGCGACGTCTCCGAAGAAGAGCTGGGAGTTCTCCGCGAGCACCCGGTCATCGGCGCCGCGTTGGTCGAGCCCGTCTTCGGCTCGGAGATCGCTCGCGCCGTCCTCTTCCATCACGAGCGCTTCGATGGCGGCGGCTACCCGCTGCGGATCTCCGGAGAGAGGATTCCTCTCGCCGCGCGGATCGTGCACGTCTGCGACGCCTGGGTGGCAATGACGGATCCGTATTCGTACCGCCTCGCAGTGAGCCCTGAGAAGGCGATAGAGACGATCGCGAGCCTCGCGGGAACGCAATTCGATCCCGAGATCGTGCCGCGATTTCAGGAGCTGGTGAGGAAGAAGTGAGTCGCCTGGTTGCCGCACGTTGTCAGTCCCGCGGGGACGATTGGAAAGAGCCCAGGACGACAAGTCCTGGGTAAAGACGGCGAAGCCGCCTCAAAACCCTCTCCCGGCGGGAGAGGG
>DASQGS010000222.1:0-6875 GCA_035632455.1 Thermoanaerobaculia bacterium
AGCGTTGCGTCGATCACCTGACGGAGCTCGTATTGAAACTTCGACATCACCGAGCGAATCAGCGACCCGCTCTGTGAGGCCGTCGTCTGAAACAAGTCGGAGATGTGCTGCTCGTCCGGAATCGAACCGCCGAACGCATGCCGAATCAACAGAAACAAGCGATACTCCTGGATGTCGCTGCCCCTCGTGAACACTTTTTGTCCCAGGAACATGCGTGCATATTCCTCGGCCGCCGCGGAGCAGGAGTCGCTGAGCTTGGCGGGAAGATCTTTGACAGAGCATCCGAGTGTTCCGGCGAGTTGCTTCGTCTCCGGGTCACTGAGATCGAGGTCGACGGTGATCTTCATTTGCATCCCCTCTCAAGTGCCGGCGCCTGATTCGGGCTGGCCATACAGACGGAGGCATTGATGGTACTCCCACCCGGATCAGGTTGGACTCTGCTCTTCCTCCGCCACCACCACGCCCGCGGCGGTCACGACCTGGAGAAGCATGGCGAGACTCGACAGGCCGTGGAAAAGGCCGAAGCGGCGGCGGGTCGGATGGTCGCGGGACAGTAGGCTGATCGGGATTGGACTGTTCTCGCGAATCGACCGGATTTGCAGATCGAGGCCGATCTGGATCGATCCGAGGAGAACTGCCGCAGCGAGAAGCACGATTCGGATGCCCTGGCGGGGGCGGCTGCGGATCAATTCAATCGCAAGAACAATGACCGGCGCGAGGATCTCGAGGTAGTGCCATCGCGCCAGCATCGCCCCGACGACGTCGGCCGCGGCAGTGGGCGTGGGCGCGGCTTTGAACGCCGCCGGCGCGGCGATGGCGATGAGGGCGGCGCCTCCGCCGAGCCAGAGCGCGAGGATCAGGTTTCGAAACGCTCGCATGGTGGTCACGCGATCTCTTTGCCGTCCACGTCGAGCTCATGCACGGCGTAGCCGAGCTGGGCCAGCGGCGCTCGGACCTGTTCGGCGTTGCCGACGACGACGATGATGGCGCGATCCGGGTCGATGTACTTCTGAGCCACGCGAGTGACGTCGTCCCGCGTCACGGCGGCGATGTTCTCGCGATAGTGATCGAAGTAGTCCTCGGGCAGATCGTAGACTTCCATGTCGAGAAGGCGGCCGGCGATGTCGCCGGCGGTTTGAACGGTGGCCGGAAACACGCCGATGAAATAGCTCTTGGTGTGATCGAGCTCGTGCTCCTCGACGTCGCCGGTGCGGATGCGGCGAAGCTCGTCGAGGACCTCGGTGATGGCTTCGCGCGTGACCTCGTTGCGGACGGGAACGTTGACGAGGAACGGACCAGCCTGCCGGCGATATCCAAACTGGGAGCGCGCACCATACGTGTAGCGGTGGCGCTCGCGGAGGTTGAGATTGATCCGCGAGTTGAAGATGCCGCCGAGGAGGCCGTTCATGATCGAGAGCGCGAAATAGTCCTCGCAAGCTCGGGGAACGCCGAGGTGACCGACTCGAAGCTCGGATTGCACCGCGCCAGGTTTGTCGATGAGATAGATGCGACAGGCATCGATGGGCCTCGGCGAGATCGATGGCGGCGCCGGAGCAGGGCCGGGTGTCCACGCCGCGAACGCGCGGCGCACCTCGTCGAAGACCGCGCCGGCCTCGATGTCGCCGGTAACGATGACCGAGGAGTTGTTGGGAATGACATGCATCCGGAAGAAGCGATGCACGTCGTCCGCCGTGATCCGCGAGACTGATTCAGCGGTGCCGAGAGTCGGGCTTCCATACACACCATCGCCGTAGAGCAGGTGTGCGAAACGAATGGAAGCGACCGCCGAGGGCTCGTCGCGCTGCTGAAGAATGTCGTTGATGCGCTCCACGCGAACACGCTCGAGCTCGCCGGCCGGAAACGTGGGGCGATAGGTCACGTCGGCGAAGATCGGCATGGCGGGTCGAAGATTTCGGCTGAGGAGATCGACGGAAACGTAGGTCGCATCCCAATCTGCGCCAGTGGCGATGGCACCTCCGAGGAGTCCGAGATCCTCGGCAATTTGAATGCCGTCGCGCGAGCCGGCGCCTTCGTCGAGGAGCTCGGCGGTGAGAAGCGCGAGCCCGGCCGTCTCGGCGGTGTCATACCCTGCTCCGGACCGAACGAGCGCCCGCAAAGCCGCGAGGGGCGCGTTGTGATTCTCAGCGACGAGCACGCGCAGCCCGTTCGGCAGCGTCTCGCGCGCGACGCGCGGAAAGCGGTACGGCTGCGGAGGTCCGGGGGCAGGCGCGGTGGCGCGGAAGTTCGAAAGGGTGGCGGTCATAGGGTCCTTTTCAGGCAACGTCGTGTCTTGACACAGAGCTTCATGAGCTCGCCGGCAGTATCTGCAGAGTCACGCGATTCTCCGGAACCAGGTATTCGCGCGCCACTCTCGCCAGATCATCGGCCCCGGCGTCGCGATACGGGTTGAGCCAGGTGTTGATTCTGGCGGGGTCGCCGAAGTACGTGGCGAGCAAGCCGAGGAGGTCAGCGCGCGATTCGTAGTTCTCGATCTGGTGGGCGAACTCGATCTCGGCGCGATTCCTGGCTCGTATGAGCTCGGCTTCGCTGAATCCCTCGGAGCCGGCGCGAGCGATCTCTTCATCGACGGCCCGCTCGACCTCGTCGATCGAAACGCCTTCCTTCGCCGTGGCGTGAAGCAGCAGCATCCCCGTCGCCTCGGTGGGCAGCACGTAGGCGGCGACGTCCTGCGCGATCTGACGCTCGAGGACGAGCGATTTTTCGAGACGGCTGGCCTTATCCGACGCCAGCACGGTGGAGAGGAGATCGCCGAAGATCCAATCGCGATCTCCCATTGGAGGAAGGTGGTAGAGACGGTAGAGCCGCGGAAGTTGCACCGCCGATTCGAACGAATCGCGTCGCTCGGCGCCGGCAGGTCGCCGGTTCCCCGTGAATGGCGGGACCGGCCCGCTGGCGGCGATGTCACCGAAATACTTCTCGACAAGCTCCTTCGCCTCGACCGGGGCGAAGTCGCCGACGATCGTGAGCACGCCGTTGTTCGGGCGGTACCAGGTGCTGAAGAAACCGCGCACGTCGTCAAGCGATGCCGCGCCGAGGTCCTCCATCGATCCGATCGTCGGCCAGTGATATGAGTAGTCGGGGTCGTAGGCGAGATTCAGGATGCGCTCGAAGGAGGTGCCGTAAGGGACGTTGTCGTAACGCTGGCGGCGCTCTTCTTTCACGACGTTACGTTGAATGTTGAGCTTCTCCTGAGTGAGTGCCGGGAGAAAGAAGCCCATCCTGTCACTCTCGAGCCACAGCGCAAGCGCCAGGTAGTTCGAGGGAAGCGTCTCGTGGTAGTTCGTCCGGTCGAAGAACGTCGAGCCGTTGAGCACGCCGCCGACGGACTGGACATAACGAAAATGCTCGTTGTTGCCGACGTGCTGGGAGCCGGAGAAGAGCATGTGCTCGAAGAGATGGGCGAACCCTGTGCGGCCCGGCAGTTCGTTCTTCGAGCCGACGTGGTACCAGAGATTCACGGAAACGAGCGGCGCGGAGTGGTCCTCGCCGAGGATCACGCGCAGCCCGTTGCCGAGTTTGAATTCTTCGAGGTCAACCATGAGGTCTCCGTTGCGCGCGGACGACGCGCGAGGGGGCGTTTTATCACAAGAGCTGTTTCGGTCCGCGCAGCGGGACGCGATTGGACTGCGGCAGGACCGGCCGTGCGGCTGGGATGCCACGATCGCTGTGCTATTCTCACGCCCGCAGGAACTCCGTCCGAGCCGAATGTCCACGCTGCTTCCGTTCCGACACATCGCCATCGAGGGGCCGATCGGGGTGGGCAAGACCTCCCTGGCCAATCTTCTCGCGAAACGGTTTCGGGGGACGAAGATCCTCGAAGACGTCGACAATCCCTTCCTCGACGACTTCTACAAAGACAAGCGCGGCGCGGCGTTTCGCTGTCAGCTTTTCTTCCTTCTGTCCCGATACGATCAGCAGCGCGGCATCGCCCAGCGCGACCTTTTCACCGAGCTGATCCTGGCCGACTATTCGTTCCAGAAGGACAAGATCTACGCCTATCTCACGCTCGAAGATTCCGAGCTGATGATTTACAACCGGCTCTTCGACCTTCTTTACGAAACGGTGCCGAAGCCCGATCTCGTGATCTATCTCCAGGGAAGTCTTGATACACTACTCAAACGAATCAAGAAACGCGGCAAGGCGTACGAAAAGTCGATCTCGTCTCAGTACCTGCAAGAGCTCAGCGAGGCCTACAGCCACTACTTTTACCGGTATGACGAGACACCGCTTCTGGTGGTGAATACCAACGAGATCGATTTCGTTAACAAGCCCGAGCATTTCGATCAGCTCGTCGAGCGGATTCGAAATACTCAAAAAGGAACTCAGTACTACGTACCGCTTGGATCCTGAGTAGACGGACCGAGACGCTGGCGTAGGAAGCTGAAGGCCGGACGATTGGTCCGGGTTCGAGCATTCCGCCCGCCCCTCCGCCCGCTCCTCCGAATCCAAAAACCGAGGGGGAGTCGATGGCAACCCAGATCAGAAAGCGCATCACCGCTCCGGCGATCCGGGCCATGAAAGGCGCGAAGCGCATCGGCATGCTCACCGCCTACGACTACCCCAGCGCGAAGGCGGTCGATGCCGCGGGCGCCGACATCATCCTCATCGGCGATTCGCTCGGCATGGTCGTCCTCGGGTACCCCGACACGCTGAGCGTGACCATGGATGACATGATCCACCACACGCGCGCCGCGGCTCGCGGCGTGACCAACGCGCTTGTCGTCGGCGACATGCCGTACCTCTCGTATCACGTCTCCATCGAGGAATCGGTCCAGAACGCCGGTCGATTCATCCAGGCCGGAGCCCACGCGGTGAAGGTCGAGGGCGGCAGAACGAGCCGGATCAGGACCATCGAGGCGATCCTGGACGCTGAGATCCCAGTGATGGGGCACGTCGGGCTGACGCCGCAGTCGGTGAACGCGCTCGGCGGTTTCAAGCTGCAAGGGAAGGGCGTGGACGAAGGCCGCCGGCTTGTCGATGAGGCGGTGGCCCTGGAGCAGGCGGGCTGTTTCTCGATGGTGCTCGAGTGCGTCCCGTCTGAGCTTGCCGCGTTCATCACGGAGCGCATCTCGATTCCAACCATCGGCATCGGAGCTGGGCCGTCGTGCGACGGGCAGGTTCTCGTGCTTCACGATCTCCTCGGCCTCTACGACGGCCACACGCCGAAATTCGTCCGCCGCTACGCGGAGCTCGGCGACGCGATGCGCGCCGCCATCGAGCACTATCTCGCCGACGTCCGCGAAGGGCGCTTCCCCAATGACGCCACCGAGTCGTTCCACGCCGCCGGCGAGGAGGAATTGCGGCGGCTTTACGGTCACACCGGGCCTGGCGCGGTGATCGTCGAGATGCCGAAGGCCGAATCGAAGTGATCGTCGCCTCCACGATCGAAGACGTTCGCCGCTCCGTCTCCGCCGCGCGCGCCGCTGGCCGCACGGTCGGATTCGTTCCGACCATGGGCTTTCTTCACGAGGGCCATCTGTCCCTCATCGAGACCGCCCGCAGTGCCGGCGCCGACTTCATCGCAGTATCGATCTTCATCAATCCCTTGCAGTTCGGCCCGGCGGAGGACTTCGAGCGCTATCCTCGCGATGAAGCCGGTGACACGACGCTGCTCGAGGCCCGCAACGTCGATCTGCTGTTTCTCCCGCAAGTCTCCGTCATGTACCCGCCGGGCTCGACATCCACGGTCTCGGCCGGGAAGGTTTCGAAACCACTCGAAGGAGAGCGGAGGCCGGGACACTTCGATGGTGTCGCCACGGTCGTCCTCAAACTATTCCACATCGTCCGGCCCGATATCGCCGCCTTTGGCCGCAAGGATGCCCAGCAGTGCGCGGTCATCGAGCGGATGGTGCGGGACCTCGATGTGCCGGTCCGGCTCGTCTTTGGCGAGACAATCCGCGAGGCCGACGGGTTGGCGATGTCGTCGCGAAACAGCTACCTGTCGGCGGACGAGCGTGCCCTGGCGCCATCGCTTTACCGGTCACTTCGCGCCGGCGAGGAGGCCATCCGGCGCGGCGTGAAGGACGTGCCGACGATCGAGTCGACGATGCACGCCGCCGCCGGCGGAAGCCCCGGGGTTGTCGACTACCTGGCGCTTGTCGATCCCGAGACCTTTGCCAGCCCTGCCGATTTCGATCGCGACCTCTTGCTCGCCGGCGCCGTGAAGATCGGCCGGACCCGGCTGATCGACAACATCCGGATCGACCGACGCTCGATTCCAGATCCGCCAGGCTGCTGACCCTCGGCAAGTTTTGGGATCGCCTGCATCAGGCCGGCGGACCCGTTCCACCTTCATCCATCAATCCGTATAAATGATTCTAACCGAGCGGTTTAGAGCTTGCCTTCGCCCTGCCGCCCATGATTTAACATTGACTCATGAAGTGCCCTGAGTGCGGAAGCCCTGAGGTTCATCGCTCAAGGGTCCGGAACGTGATGGAAGACATCGTTACGACCTTCACGTCCTTTCGCTACTTCCGCTGCAGCAACTGCAACGCCCGCTTCAGGCTGCGCAAGCCTCGGGGAACTCCAACGCCTGAGGTCACGCGCAAGGCTCGGATGAAGCGCATGCTGCGCTATGTCCAGATCCTGGTCATCATCATCGTCATCATCGTCGCGATCGTGTTTCTGATCATGCCCTACATGTCGATCCCGCGACCGGTGGCACGCCCTCACTAACGCGTCGAGAGTTCGACATTTCCAGGCGGACGTCGTAGCCATATGGACTGCGGCGGCCTAGCCGCCGCTTTTCGCACCAATGGCAGAGGCTTTGGCAGCCGCGCATCAAACGTGAGTTTTCGGGCGAGAGGACCGATCTTCGCGAGTGGTCACCGAAGGCGGCGGCTGTGCCGCCGCAG
>DASQGS010000223.1:0-13326 GCA_035632455.1 Thermoanaerobaculia bacterium
GGGGGGGCCCTACTGGTGTTCGCCTCGAATGATCGCCTACCGTTTACAAGAATCTTCGCTTCCCGTGACACGAAGTTGCATCCAAGCGCACTACCGGCACGTAGAGTATGCAAACCATGAGCGGAATCGCGTTGGGCGGTCTCGCGGCGGTTTCCGAATCCCCTGACATCACGGAGTCAACGATGCCTCGATTGGTCTGGTTCGTTCTGAAGGATGGTCGTTCCATGGTCGCCGGGTGCGGCAGCGCGACGAAGGCCATGCTGGAGAACGTCCTCGCACTTCCCGAGCGGACGCTGGCCTTCACCTCGGATGATGCCGTCGAGCACATCCCGAACAGCGCCGTGCGGGAGTTCGTCTTCTTCGACGCCAGGAACGCGATCCCTCCGGCCACGTCGATCTTCCGCTACGTACAGGTCTAGCGCTCGCCGCCACGCCCTTTGTCCTATTGCACCACAGAGGCACAGCGCGAGCTTCGCCCGCAACCCAAAATGGAAACCACCGGTTTTGGAAAAATTCTGCGCGGCGCGCGAAGAAACTCAACGTTAGTAGTACAGAGGTCACAGAGGCATTCGCGTCATGACTCGTGATCGTCTTTCAAGAAAAGCTCTCTCTGTGGTCTCTGTGCCTCTGTGGTGATAGCCTTTCTGTCCAAGTAGCGACTTCACAAGAAGCAACTGGCCCAGGCGCTATCTCCATGCCTGACTCACTCAACAAGTACCGCTCCATGCGGCGCTTTCACGAGACGCCGGAGCCGGCGGGCGCCGTCAAGCCCGTCGTCGGATCGCGGCCGATCTTCGTCATTCAGAAGCACCACGCCACGCAACTCCACTACGACTTCCGCCTGGAGATGGAAGGCGTCCTGAAATCATGGGCCGTTCCCAGAGGACCGTCGTACAACCCGGCGGAAAAGCGGCTGGCCATGATGACCGAAGACCACCCGTACGAATACGCCGCCTTCGAGGGAGTCATCCCCGGCGGTAACTACGGCGCGGGGAAAGTGATCATCTGGGATCACGGGACCTGGGAGCTCATCGAGGGCGACGATCCCGTGAAAGCCGTGGCCGCGGGGAACCTCAAGTTTCGCCTCGCCGGCCTGAAGATGTTCGGCGAATGGGCCCTGGTGCGAATCAAGGGGCGCTCCACGAAGGGAAACGAGTGGCTGCTCATCAAGCATCGCGATGCCTACGCGAACGCGGATGTCGATGTGACGGAAGTGGCGCCGCTGTCGGTTGTCTCGAACGTCGACGTGGAGGAGGTCACGGCCGAGCGGACGTGGATCAGCAGCCGCCCGGCGCGGACGCCCGCCCGATACGCGCGGGCCGGCGCGCCGACTCCGAAGTCTGAAACGAAGGAGGCCCCGAAGACGCCTTCTTCCGCCAGCTCCGCAGCGCGCGGCAGCACCTCGAAAAAGGCAAAGGCGCCGGCCGCGGCGAAGACCTCACGAAAATCGCCGAAGAGCCCGGCGAAACGCCCTCAGCGCGCGACGCGTTGATTCTCTTCCGCGCCTGCCTGCTGCGTGAGCGTCGCGACTTCCTCCGCCGTTCTTTCGAGCAGCTTCCTCTCGGAGTCGAAGCTCGCGCGGCCGATGGCTTCCTGCAGATCGAACCATGCCGTATCGTCGACCTCGCTGAGCTGCGGGGTCAGCTCACCCGCCACGTAGAGCATCAGGAAGAAATCGACCCGCTTCCGGATGAGGGTGCCGCCGGCCCGGAAGAAGTACTCGATGGTGTCGAGCTTCTTGACGATCTTCGCCTCGAGGCCGGTCTCCTCCTGGACCTCGCGGAGCGCCGCTTGTTCCGGCGTCTCGCCATCCGAGACCGCTCCCTTCGGCAGACCCCATCGCGTCTTCTGGCGCGTCGCGATCATGGCGACAAACGGCGCGCCCTCGCGGAACGAGACCACCACACCGCCGCAGGAGTGCTCGTCCCGCATCCGGGTCTTGTCGGGCATACGGTCATTCTAACGCGCCTGGGCCGAGCCGGGCTCGCCTGGCCTGGCGGCTCTGCCGGCTCGGCGACAGGTCATGGGCTGCTGAGGCTCGGCCCGCCGCGGATGGCTGCAACACTGAGCGAGCGCCTACGTATCCCTGGGAGAATGCGCACAGCCGATCCGCGCCTTTGGCAACCAGAGCTCAAGCCACGAGCGATGGTCGTGCTCGAGCCTATGGCAACCAACGCTGCCGGCCGTGCCGGCCTAGTGATCTGCTCCGAAACGCGATACAGTAAGCGCTGACATTCGCCCATCGATCACAGGAGGTAACCATGGAATGGCTCGGTACCATCACGGTCGCAGGGCTCGTCGTTCTCGCCATTCTGATCTGGCTCTTCCTTCGGACCCGCAGCAAGGATCTGATCGAGGAGATGATGGTCAAGCGCCGCAGCACCTCCCGTCTCGTCACTCGCGCTGATTTCGTCGAAGGCATGAACCATTTCCCCGTCCTTCTGGCTCTGACCGACGACGCGCTCTTCTACGAGAACCCGGAGCTGCAGGCCTCGATCGATCGCTCGCGCATCGACGAAGTGGAGTACGACGACGAGCTGGCCATCGGCAAGTCCGTACCACATGGCGGCGTGCTGCGGCTGCGCTCGCACGGCCAGATGATCGAGTTCGTCGTCGACGACGCGTCCGCGAAGCAATGGAAGACCGCTCTCCCAGGCCGAGTCCTGGGCGACCCCAACGCCGCTGCGGTCTGATTCGTCCGCGTCTCTCAACGGCGTGATTCCGGATGCACCGCACCGGAATGCGTCTTTCGTGGCTCGTGTTCCTCGTTCGTCAGTGATCGCCGCAGCCGTGTCCTTCAGTGTCGGGGTGTAGCGCAGTCTGGTAGCGCACCTGCTTTGGGAGCAGGGGGTCGGAGGTTCAAATCCTCTCGCCCCGACCAATTAAATCGATACTTCATGAGAAGCGACGCGGAAGGCAGATGGCGATAGCCACACGTTCGGCCACACGCTTTTTTTTTGCCCTGACCAGCGCGGGGTTGCCATTTCGCAGCGAAAGTCTCGGTCCACTTTGAACCTGCGATAGACCGAACAACGCCACACCGCGCCGCCACGGCCGCCCGTGCAACCTGACCGCGGATCGTGACGAAGGCGACGAAGGCATCGACTGGCCCCCTGGACCTACGTGCGTAGGCGGCGAGTGGAGAGCACGATGCCTGCCGAATTCAAGCCTCCCATCCGTATACTGTCCATTACAAATCACAAGCATTGCAGTCCAAGGCGTCGCCTAACCGCAACACACCGCTGAGAGAAGGTGTCATGTCGCGGAAACGAATCTCCATTTACGCCAGCGTCGCATTCCTGTTCGTTTCCTCCGGCGCGGTCGCCAAGGAACCGCCGAATCGCGTGACCCTCGAGCTCGCCGTTCATCAGTATTACGCGCGCCTCGCCGAAGACGACCTCGGTGGACTGGAGCCGCTTTGGAGCGACGGCCACATGCTCGCATCGACGCGGCGTTTCCTCCAGGACAGGCTCCGCGCCCGTTGCATCACCGTCAAACGACTCCTGGTCACCAAAGTCGCCGCCGCCGGCGACGCGATCAACGTCACCGCCGAGGTCGACATCGAGAAACAGGATCGGGTCACCGGCCAGATCTACCCTGAGTGGGAGCATCCCGTGTTCCACTTCGTCCGCGACGGCGGGTCATGGCGCATTGCGTGGGTGGGCCTAGACGAGCGGTACCTCGCGGAGAAAATCGCGTCGGCGATCACATGGACCGACGCCTGGAATTTGATCGCGAGCGACATGGAATCCGTCGATCCCACGATGGTCCAAGAGCTCTACGACTACACGCTCCGGATGGTCAACATCGGCCGCATGGCCGATGCGAACAAAGCCGGCGAGCGGCTCTTGCAGGTCGCGGAATTCGTCGGCGATCCGGGCTCGATGTCGCTTGCCCGCAGTGCCGAAGGCATGCTCCTCCGAGTCAAGCCGTCACCCGACCTTCCCGGCGCGATGGAGAAAACGCAGCAGAGCGTTGCTCTCGCGGAGCGCTCCGGTGACCCTGACCTCCTATCCAGGGCCTTGCTGAACCTCGCCCGGACTTATGAGTTCAACAACATGGAAGCGCAAGCTGCACCGCTCTTCGAGCGCGTGCTGCAGCTAGGCGATCGCCTCGAAGCGCGCACTGCACTCACGCGCGCGGCCCTTCAGCTCGAGGGCATCGAAGAAGACCGGGGCGACTACCGCGCCGCACTCCGCTGGGTGGAGATCGGCCGCCAGTACCTCGACGTGGAAACCGATCACATCGGCCGCTATGTGCTCGAGTACGATCTCGGCAACATCTTCGTGGCCGAGGGCGACTACGAGGTCGCGGCGGTGCATCTCCGGCGCGCCGCCGACGCCGCCGAATACGCCAAGTTTCAAAACGGTATTGCCGGAGCCCTCGGCTCTTTGGCGGCCAGCTACCAACACCTCGGCGACGACGTCCGGTTCCGCGCGACGTCCGCGGAGGCGCTGAAGTTTGCAAAAGAGGGCTCGAGACCCGAGATCGCCGCCGCGGTACTCGAGAGCATCGGCGCGGATGCCCTCGACCACGGCGATCTGACAAAAGCCGACGAAGCGCTGACCGAAAGCCTGGCCAAGGCCGAGAGCGGCCTCGATCCCATCGGGCTGGCGGGCTCGCTCCGCACGATGGCGCTGCTGCGGCTCAGGCAGCGACGCTACTCCGACGCCATTGCACTCGCAGGACGCGCCGCGGACATCGAGACAAAAGCGGGCCCGCCCAACCAACTCGATCCCTGGGTCGTCGGCGCCAAGGCCTACCGCGCAACAGGGAATCTCAAGGCTGCCGAGAGCAAACTGCGCGAGGCCGTCGCACTTGCCGAGCGAAGCCGCGCCATGGTGACCGGCGATGAGCGGCAGGCGCGTCTGTTCTTCAAGTCGCGTGTCGCGGCCCATCTCGACCTCGCCGATCTTCTCGTCGAAGAGGGCCACGCCTCGGAGGCACTCGAGGTCGCCGAACAGGCTAAGGGGCGCGCCCTCCTCGACGCTCTTCGATCGAGCGGCGAGAAAACGCAGATTTCGGCGGACGAGCGAACCCGCCAGGAGCAGCTCGAGAGCGCTGTCGCCGCCGCGGACCGCGACCTGGCGCAGGCGCGTGCGAGCCGAAAGGCGGCCGCGGAGATCGCCAAGGCCTCGGCTGCGGTCGATGCCGCGCGCGCCGAGATCGAATCCTTCCGCGCTCTGCTGACGGCCAGAGACTCGCGCATCCGCCACGACGCTCCGCCACTGAATTCGGCGCAACTCGCCGCGGCGGTCCCGGCGCGCAGTGTGGTCGTCGAGTACGTCGTCACCGACTCGCGTCTTCTTATCTTCGCGATTGCGCGCGGAGACCGCAACGGGCCTCGGATCACCGTCCACAGCGTCGTCATCGGACGAGAGGCTCTTGAGCGAAAGGTGCGCCGATTCGTGTCGCTCGTCGCACAGCGAAGCCTCGAGTACGAGAGGCCGGCAAAGGATCTCTATCGGTTGTTGTTCCAGCCGGTCGCCAGTGAGATCGCGCCGTCGCGCGCCGTCTGCATCATCCCCGACAGTCTTCTCTGGTCGCTCCCGTTCGAGGCGCTCATCGCACCCGGTGGCCACTTCGTCGCCGAGCGGCAGGCGCTGTTCTACGCGCCATCGATCGCCGTGTTGCGCGAGATGACGGCGGAGCAGTCGCGGCACACGGCGACGCCCGAGGCGTTTTTCGGCGTCGCCAATCCGCGCGTGGATCTCGCCACGCTCACCGGTGCAAAGGCCTTTTACCGCGACAGCGACTTCGGTGCCCTACCTGACGCGGAACGAGAGGTCGAGAGAATCGCTGGCCTCTATGGAGCAGGCCACAGCGCCGTCTTCGCCGGCGCGAACGCCGTCGAAGGGCGCGTCAAGCGGGAGATCGGGAGCTATCGCATCATCCATTTCGCCACGCATGGTGTGATCGACGACCGGAACCCCATGTACTCCTATCTGTTGTTGTCGCGCTCCGGGCCCAATGACCCTGAGGACGGACTGCTCGAGGCGCGCGAAATGATGCAGCTCGACCTCCATGCCGACCTCGCTGTGCTCTCCGCGTGCGACACCGCGCGAGGCACCGTCGACGCCGGCGAGGGGTTGATCGGCATGACCTGGGCCCTCTTCGTCGCAGGCTGCCCGTCGACGATCGCCAGCCAGTGGAAGGTCGACTCGCAAGCCACGGCCTCGCTGATGATCGCCTTCTATCGCGCTTGGCTCGGTAAGAAGCACAACGCCTTCGCCAAAGCCGCAGCCCTCCGCCAGGCTCGCCTCGAGATGATCAAGGATCGGCGCTACAGGCATCCGTACTATTGGTCGGCCTTCGTGCTCGTGGGCGCGGGTGGGTGAGCCGGTAACGCCATGTTGGAACGCTCACCGAGCCTCCCAGCGAACGCGACCACTTGCGCCAACGCCATCAAGGGCGGGCCGGCACAGACTCTTCGAAAGGGGTGGCCGTTGCGTCGCAGCACGACCCGCGACGAAACGACCGCAGTCCCTGAATCAACCTTCGCTATGGAAGAGCGAGAAGGCTCTGAGTCTCCAGACCGGTGACGTAGCAGGGGCCATGAGACTTCGAGTACTCGAACGTGTCGGATCCAAAAGCGTACGAGCCGCTGGGGTCGCGGACAAGGAATCCCTGCGTGTCGTGCAGGAAGCTGATCGCGCCCCAATCGCGCGAGCGATTGGTCTGGCCGGCCATGAGTGGCGTTGTGGCCACGTAGCCGTTCAAAGTGTTGCCGTAGCCGGAATCGTGTCCATAGTCGGCAACGAGCGTCCATGTGCCCGTCGTGAGCTGAAGAATGTTGTCCAGGGAACCGATGTGCATCTTGTAGATCTGGATACGATTTGGGAGGAGGCCGGGACCGCTCTTACAGCCGCCGACCAGGGTCGGCATGCCGGTATTCGGATCGTTCAAATAGGTGTTTGCACTCTGCGACACCAGCGGTGTCGCATTGGTGGTCGGTTGATCGTACTGGTTCCGCGATCCTCGGTCGAACGGGTAGGGGTAACCGCGCCCGATATAGAAGTCGCCGTTGCCGGCGTCCCAGGCCATTTGCAGATTGATGAAGTAGTTGTAGGGCTGATACCGCGGCCCATTCCAATCGAACGCGAACGCTGGGCTGAAGATGCCTGAGGCGCTCAGCTCGCCGGGCACGCGATTGATCGGCCTGTAATTCCACGGATCGCTGTAGTTCGCGTATCCGATGTAGGTTTGAGTGCGGTTCATTGCGGTCATTCGGGCAAACCAATCGCTGGGCACGAGCTTCGCGAGGTCTCCCTCCACCGTGACGATCATGACATACACGCCTGTGTCAATCGCCGTCACTTGTTCCGCCGCGAGCGGCGCGAAAAGGTTCGGAGCGCACGGATAGTTCGGCCCGCCGGACACCATCGGGCGCGAGGCCGTCCAGCAAATGCCATTATGCGAAAAGGCAATCTCGATGAAGCCGCCGACCTGATTGTCACACGCCGCCGGCTGGCCGATCTGGTAGGCCAGAAACTCGTAGGTCGTACCGGTGCGGGCGTCGACGTACTTCGGGGTGGCACTGTACAAGACGGCCGTGGCTGAGTTGCCGTCCGTTCCGCCGACGGGCTGACTGACCGAGTACTGCCAGTACCATGGCGAATTACCGTCGGCGCGATAACGGCGATTGAAGAATAGGCCTGCATTGCCGTCCAGCCCAAACCATACACGCTGCTCGTTCGGCCCCATCTGGACGAACGACATGTTGATGTTGGCGTGAAGCGGTGCATAGCTTCCTGTGTAAGTAAGGACCTGTTGACCGCTGGCCGGGATATCGGCCGGGCTCGTGGATAGGACCGGGGAATCGGATGGAAGGTTCGGGCACGTCTCCTGTGCGAATAGCGGCCAACAGAAGACGACAAGTACCCACGACAATAGGATGAAACGATGTCCAAGGATTGTTGACGAGAATCCGGGCTTTGTTTTCATGATCATCACGTCTCCTTCTTTTCTCCGTAGGCTTGCAGGAAAGTCGCCGCGAGCGATCGTGGTATCTGAGCTCCAGGCCACCACCGCCGCACCCTTGCGCCGTGACAGACCGACACTGTCGCCGTATCTCGGGACGATTACCGCGAAACGGCGACCAATGAGGCCTCTGCGCAAATCCGGCCCGTGCTGCTCAGGACGGTCATGCAGGACTGTCCCTACTCTGTTATGACCGAGGGTTGTCCAGCCGCATTGCCACCGGCCCGTATATCGGGATGAATGTTTATGCCCAGCGCTCGTTCCCTACAGTGAATGGCACCCGGACGGCATGGGGCGTGGCCGATTTCAGCGGCTCCATTCCGAGAGTGGATCTCGTCGAGCTGCGTTGCCGAGTAGGCCAACCGCCTGGAAACCGCTACCGGCGTTGGACGCTGGCCAGAAGCCGCCGTGCGATCGAGGAGTCGGGGTTGGCGTCGGCCAGGGCCTGGAGCTCGCGGCGCGCGTCGTCGAGTGCGCCACCGGATTGGAGGAGAACGCCGAGGACCAGGTGACCCTCACCGCGTGCATGTGCCGCCGCGATCGCATCCGCGAGATCCCGCCGCAGGACGGTGAAGCGTGACTGCGGCTCGTCAGGGCCCGGGGCGGCGACCGGCTCCCCATTCACGACGGTGCTCACTTCCCAGAAGTACGTGCGGCCCGGCACCAGCGGCGCGCTGACTTGCCAGGAGTCCGATCGAACCGCGGCGCGAACTACGGGATGCATGTCGGCATCGAAGACTGCAACCCGGTAGGTAGCACGGGTCAGGGTCGAACTCCAACGAAGGAGGGGTTGGGTGGTCGCGACGACGATTCCAACGGGCTCGATCAGCGACACGACGGACTTGGAGGACGCTCCTCGAACCTGCACCGCGGGAGAGGCGAGCGCCGCAACCTCAGGCGGCACGGCGAGATCGGGGTTCCGAAGCGCCGCGACGACGAGCATGGACCACGGCGCGCTTATGCTGGTCCCGCGCAGCCGCCCCGCCGCGTCGAGCCCCACGATCCCGTTCGCATCATGAACTATTGCGACGAGAGGCACGCTTGCCGAAGCGGTTCCGGGAGTCGTCTGGTGCGCGGTGGTCGCCGGACGCGATCGCCAGACGATGATGCCACCGGCGATGAACGCGGCGACGGCCGCCGCGGCCACAAGCCAGCGGGTTCCGCTCCGTCGAGGCCCAACGCTCCGGCGTGGGCGCATGGCCGCGATTGGCGCAGCGTTCGCGTTCGCTTCGAAGGCCCGCCTGAATGACGCCAGATCATCGAGCTCGCGTCGGCAGACGGCGCACTCAGCAAGGTGACGTTCTGCCGTATCGCGCTCGCTTTGCGAAAGGGCATTCTCTACGTAAGGCATCAACGCCGATTCGAAATCGAGATGGCCTGCCGCGCCCTCGCCGTTCGAGAGCTGACGCCGCAGTGCGCGAGCTGCTGCGACCGAGATCGCCTTCGATTCCATCCGGCTGCGGCAATCGGCGCAAGATTGAAGATGGCGGCTGGCCTCGATCAGCTCATCGGGTCCGAGCGAGCGGGCTCGAAACCGCCGTACCGTCTCGTCATCGAGATGGCTCGAAGGAGTATCAGGGGCGAATGTGTCAGAACGGGGCATGTTCAGTCATACCTGTTTCAGTCAGAACTTCTTCATCCTTCGCGCCAGTCGCTTTCGCGCCGCGCTGCGAAGGTTAATGACCTGCTGCCGTGTAACGCCCAGAATTCGTGCGATTACGGCGTCCTCGATGGGCAAATCGTTCCAGCGCGCGGCGAAGTCGCGAGCCGGCATCGCAAGCGTCTCGGCGATTTCCTCGATCGAAACAATGCCGGTCGTCACGAAGAGCGGCGTCGCGGCGTCGCCTGTGTCGTCCCGCAGATTGAGCAGAAACGCCACGCGCTGCGGAAGATTCAAAGCAACGATCTCATCCCAGAGCTTCCGTAGGATCTCGCGATCCTCGGTCTCGCCGGCTGCCACGGGCGCCTCGCTCCACTCCGGCGAGCCGGCGCCCATCGCCGGCTCGTCCGCGATCCCGGAAACCCTTCCCACCGTGGTGACGACGGCGTCCAGCTCGACCGGCGCGCCAGCGACTCCAAACAGCGTCAGCAGGACGTCACGGAGGGAGGCGGTGTTGCCGCAGCGACTCCGCAGATCACCGGCATCGGGCGCCTCGGCGGCGCCGGCAGTTCGGCCCCGCCATTCCGCGAAGCCGCTCACCGTCTGCTCCGCGGCGAGCCAGAGCGCAAACCGCTCGTCGCGCTGGAGCACGTACCGGATGCGGTTCTTCAAGAGCGTCCGCTGGGGAAACGCCTCGCGAAGAGAGTCCTCCCACGCATTCAACGTGACCGTGGTCGCGTAGCCGGCCAGATTCTGGATCGGTCCGTTCTCGGACAACGTGCGAAGGCGCTTGAGAAGCCTCAGAAACACGGTCGAGCGGACGTCGTCCACGGACACGGCCACGGATCGGCCGCTCGGCAGCCGGCTCACTCTGCGCTGGAGCGCCCTCCGGATGATCCCGTCGAGATGCTCGACCAGAATCCTCTCCAGGAGCTTCTCGCGCCGAAGCTCGTTTCTCTCGCGAATGAGAGGGTGCAGGATTGGATCCCAGGCCGTCAAATGCCGCGCCGCAAAGGGCTCGCCCATGGCGTCACCCGCAATCGACGCGCCGCCTCCCTGAAGCTCGGTGTCATTGCGAGGGATGCAGCTCAACGATGGTAGAAGCACGGGGGAGGTTTAATTATACCCGGATCTCCAACTCCGACAGCACGGCAGCGCCGCTGCTACATAGCCTGACTTGACGGGCAATGTCAGGCTCATATTGCCATCGACGAGCGAGAAATTCACATGATCGCGGTCCGCGTCGCACGAATTGCTGGCCATGAAACGGCGAAGCCATTAACATCGCCTCCCCTGATTCGAGCGATATGAGGTGATTATGAAACCGTACGCCCGTCCTGTCTCGCTGCTTTTCGCCTGCGTCCTCGCACTTCCGATACTTGCCCAGCAGTCCACCGAACCGCAGCGCCCTCCGCAACACAGATCCACGCAAACGCCGCCATCGACTCCGGCCGCCGCTGCGGCCGCTGCCGAGCCTGAGGCTGCGCCGCGTGCGCGGGAACCGGAGCGCCAGCAACCGGCGCGGACCGAGCCGGAGCGTTCCGAGCAGGCCCAGCAGGGTGGCCCAGGTGGAGCGACGAACACCACGTTCCACTTCGACATGAAGGAAACGGCGCCGAGCGTGACCCACCACGAAGTCACCGTGAGTGGTCACACACTCAGGTACACCGCGACGGCCGGTCGCCTTCCGATCAAGAACGGTGAAGGCGTGACGGAAGCGTTGATGTTCTACGTCGCCTACACCGTCGACGGAAGCGAGGCAGGCAAGCGTCCCCTGACCTTTTCGTACAACGGCGGGCCTGGTTCGGCCTCTCTCTGGCTGCACATCGGAGCGCTCGGTCCGCGTACGGTCGTGATGCAGCAGCCCGATGGTTGGATGCCGCAGCCGCCGTTTCGCCTCCGCGACAATCCATACACACCGCTCGATCGCACGGACATCGTGATGGTCGATGCCATCGGCACCGGTTGGAGCCGCCCTGCCGATGCCGCCGCGGCGCGCAAGTACGAGAACCCGGAGGGCGATATCGAGGCATTCGGCGAGTTCATCCGCATGTACATCTCGCGAAACGAGCGCTGGAGCTCTCCGCTTTACCTGTTCGGCGAGAGCTACGGAACCACGCGCTCGGCGGGCATTGCGGGATACCTCGCCGACCGCGGCATCGTCTTCAACGGCATCGGTCTGCTTTCGATGGCTCTCAATTTCCAGACACTCGCCGCCTCGGCCTCGAACGACTCGGCGTATCCCTGGAACATTCCGTCGTACATGGCCATCGCCTATTATCACCACAAGCTCTCGCCCGACCTCCAGAAGGCGATGGACGCTTGTCAGGGCAATCCGGACGCGCCCTGTCCGCAGTTGCAGCAGGCGGAGCACTGGGCCATCACCGACTACTCCACCGCGCTCGCCCGTGGCGATTCCATGACCGCGCAGGAGCGTCAGACTGTCGTCGACAAGCTCTCGCAATACACGGGCCTTTCGAAAGAGATCGTCGACGAGTTCAACCTAAAGATCGACGTCGGTACGTTCGATCACTACCTGCTGCTCGATCAGAAGCTCCGCGTCGGCCGGCTCGACGGCCGCTACAAGCTTCCCGAGCCGGGCTTCCCTGGCGGGCGAGGCCCCGGCGGCTTCAGCGATCCGGCATCGACCGAGACCACCGGCCCGTTCACCATGGCCTTCAACAACTACATGCGGACGGAGCTCAACTACAAGACCGACACGCCCTACTACACCTCGGCGCGCCAATCGGGGATGTTCCTGTGGAGGGCGTCCGGATCGACCGCCGCTCCTGGCGGCCCGCAGGGGTTCCAGGAGGAGATCACGCCGCTGCGCGCGGCCATCGTCGGCAATCCTTTCCTCAAGATTCTGGTGATGGAGGGCTACTACGACCTGGCCACGCCGTATTACCAGGCCGAGTACACAATGCACGAGCTGATGCTGCCGCTCAGCTATCGCGCCAACATCAGCTACGCGCGCTACTGGTCGGGGCACATGGTGTACCTCGAGCAGAAGTCGCACGCGAAGCTGAAGAAGGATTGGGACACGTTCGTGGAGCAGACGCAGGGGCGGTGAGACTGGCTTGCGTGGGTAAACGACGGACCTCATCCGCTGACAGCACACGCGGATGACGCCGCCGCGCGACAAGGTCCCAGTGCGGATTGATCGCGGGAACGATCGACGCGATGATACCAAAGCCTCTGCCGGCCGAATCGTTTACGCCTTCTTCTTCGCGGTGGCCTTCGGTCTCAGCGATTTGGCATAGTCGTAGCTGGCCTTCAGATACGGACGGAGCGCTGCGGTCTTTTTCAGCAAGTCGTCCGGAACGGCGACGTACTCCTTGTTCGGAGGCCACGCCGGATCAGCGCGAAAGATCGAGGTCTTGTACTTCGCGAGAAACTCAGAGCGTTCCGGCTCCGGCAGACGGATTCCGACGATGCCGTACTTCGAGACCATGGAGTACATGTTCCCGTTGACCGCGGTATAGGCCGCACCGAAGTTCGACTTCGACTCGATGCCAGGTGTACTGGCGACCAGCTTTTCGTATAGCCGGAGCTTGTCGGGAGGCACGGCGGTCTTTTTCTTTTCAGTTGCCATGACGTTCCTTCTTCGCCGGCGCGGCCGACGCGAAAACGGGCCACGCGATCAGTCATCGGGGTTTGGCGCAAGACTATACGCTCGTGCCGGCCGCCGTTTCCAAACCTCTACACAGCCGTCGCCGATTGGATTCCGATGCCGGCCCTTCGGG
>DASQGS010000224.1:0-5916 GCA_035632455.1 Thermoanaerobaculia bacterium
ATCGTCGTGCGCAGCGATTCGATGGCCTGCACGAGATCGTCGCGCTGCGTCCGCAGGAAAATCTCGCGCTGCTCGAGCTCCTGGTGTTCTTCGATGGCCAGCACGTTGACCGGTCCGATCTTCTCGATTTGATCGGCGAGCTTCGTCACCTCGGCGTCCAGGGCCGCGCGCGCTTCCTCGCCTTGCGGCGGCTCGACCTCGGCCAGCGCATCGATCCCGGCGTGCAAGTCGAGCGAGACCTGCTCGCGCAGCAGCTCGAACGCGGACTTCGCCCGATCCAGCCGTCGCTCGGCCTCGAACAGCGCGTCCTTTGCCGCATTCCACCCGTCGCGTAGCGCGATGGCCCGCGACTCGAGCTCCTGCACGCGGGTCTCGAGATCCGCGACCTCGGCTTCCAGCGCGATCCGCGATTCCGACAGCGCGTGCAGTTTCGTGAGCGAGGCGTCGAGCTGGCTGCGCGCGTCTTCAATCGCGCTCTCGGTGGTTGCCTTTTTCCCGGTCAGCGTCTCGATCTCCTGCGCGAACTGCTGGCCGCGCGAGACGAGTGACGCCACGACTCGGGAGAGGTTCTCGTGCTCGCGCTGAATCGCATTCACGTTGCCGCTGGCCGCCTCGACGTCAACGCGGGCTCGCGAGGCGGTCTCGGTGATCTCTTCGAACTCACTCCGCGTGACGGCCAGGCGATCCTCATGCTCGCGGATCTGCTCGTGCGTGGCCGCCTCGACTTCGACCAATTGCTCGAGCTCCTGGATGGCGCCGTTCTTCCGAGCGATGAGCTGCTCCTTCTCCTCCTCGTACAGCGTCCGCTCTTCGGAGGCGACGGCGAGGTCCTTCTCGAATCGCTCCAGCTCGGCGCCGGCGTGCTCGCGATGGGAGCGCCGCTCGCGCAAGTCCTGTTCGGCCATGCGAGCGTGCTCTTCGGCGATGATCCGGACGTCGTCCGCGATGCGCAGTTCCTCCTCGATCTGCTGCAGCTCGGTCCAGATGCCGCTGGCGCGGACTTCCTCGCTGCCGAGGAGAGCCTCGAGGTCGGCCAGCTCGCGCTTGATGGAGAAGAGACCCGGCGTTGCGCCCGCGGTCTTTCCACCGAACATCAGCGGCCCGCGGACGATGTCGCCGGATCGCGTCACGAACGTCGCGCGCGGACGGCCCTGAGCCTGCTCGATGGCCTGCTGCAGATCGTCGACGACGTAAGCCTCCGGCACCGCCGCGCGGATGGCGTCGGCTACCGCGCCCTCGCCGCGGATTGCATCGGCGGCGTCGCCATGGCGCTCCTCAGCGGCGCCGTGTTGATAGTCGAGAGTGATGAACGCGCCGCGCCCGGCGCCGCGCTCGTGAAGACGGGCGATCGCCTCGGCGGCCGTGTTGGCGTTTTCGACCACGACGGCCTTCGAGATCTCGCGCAGCAGCGTGTCGAGCGCTGCCTCGTAACCTTCCGCGGCGCGAACCGCCTCGGCCGCGGCAACGGCGCTCGGGATCAGTTCGAGGATGACGCGGCGGACGTTTTCGTCCTGCGCCTCGAGCGACGCCAGCAGCGCGCGCTGGGAGTCGATCTTGTATGTCGTCTGCGAGATCGTGTCGCGTGCGCTGGCGAGCAACGCCCGGCGCTCGTCGCGATGCGAGGTCAGCTCGTCGCGATGCTGGATCGCCTCGCGTGCAGCCTGCTGCGCATGCTGTAGATTCGCCTCGGCGTCACGAACCGATAGCTCCCGGTCGGCCATCGTTTGCAGCGCGTTGTCGCGGCTCTCCGCCGCTTTCCGTGCAGTCTCGCCGAGCTTCGTGAGATAGAACTCGCACTTCTCGACGGCGATCTCGATCTGATGCACCTGGTTGCGGGCCTCGGAGATCTTAGCGATCGTCCGCATCAACATTTCCCGCGCATCGGCCAGCGCCTTCTCATGGCGCCGCACTTCGTCCGACCGTTCCTGCCGCTCGCGCTCGAACTGATCGGCAACCTCGCGCAGCCGGTTGCGCTCGGAGCGCGCGGCATCGAGCGCCTGCGACTTCTCGTCGAGCAAGGCCTGTTGTTCCGCGCCCTCGGCTTCGAGCGTCGCGGTCTGCGTGGTGGCGTTCTCGATGCGCTGCACAAGATCGCCGAGGTTCGTCTCTGATTGCTGCAAGAACGAGCGAAGACGCTCGACATCGGCGGAGAGGCCGGCCATCTCCTCGCGCACCGCCGAGGCGCTCGTGGCCCGCGCCGCGTGAAGCACGCGCGTCTCCGCCAGCGCGGCCTCTTCGGTGCCGAGTTGCGCGGCCAGCTCGCTCTCGATGTTCTGTGACGCAATCACGGCCGCGCCGGCCGCCTCTTCCTCGGCGCGAGCCACGACCACGCGTCCCGCGTACAGCGAGCGCTTCGCGGTCGAAAGTTGTTCGGAGAGCTCCTTGTGGCGTCGAGCCTTCGACGCCTGTCGCTTGAGCGAGCCGAGATTGCGCGTGACCTCGGCGAGCGTGTCGTCGATGCGCAGCAGGTTCGCCTGCGTCTCGTCGAGCTTCAGCTCCGCGGCGCGGCGCTTGGTCTTGTACTTCGTGATTCCGGCTGCCTCCTCGATCAAGCGCCGCCGGTCCTGCGGCTTATTGGAAAGGATGAGATCGATCTTGCCCTGCTCCATGACCGAGTAGTTCCTGATGCCGAGGCCCGTGTCCATCAGGATGTCCGAGATGTCTTTCATCCGGACGCGCTTGCCGTTGAGGCGGAACTCCGACTCGCCGGTGCGGAAGACGCGGCGGTGGAGCGTGATGCGGCCATCGTCTGCGGCAGGATGGCCGTTGTCGGAGCGGAGCGTGAGCGTGACCTCTCCCATGCCGAGGGGCCGGCGTCGCGCCGAGCCCTGGAAGATGACATCCTCCATCGTCTCGCCACGGATATGCGAGGCGCGGTTCTCTCCGAGGACCCAGATGATGGCGTCGCAGATGTTCGACTTCCCACAGCCGTTCGGCCCGACCACGGCGGTCATGGCGGCGGGGAAAGTCAGATTGGCGGAGTCGTAGAAAGACTTGAAGCCTGCGATCTCGAGCTTTTCAAGACGGAACATTGACGTTAGCGGACCTGACCCAATTGATTTTCGAAGACGGCGGATCTTAGCAGATTCAGCCCACGCGAGACGCCCAAAAGAAATGCGAGATCCCACGTGTCCATGCTTGTCGTAAACCACTGACGATACAGCGATATTCGCAAGTGGCAGGAGGGTCTGCAACGGTTCGTGTGCAGTTGGTTCTCTTCGCGCGTTTTGCTCCCTCTCCCCGCGTGATTGCTCCCTCTCCCCGCCAGAAATAAATGCCACGAAGCAGAAATCGGAATTCGGGGAGAGGGCCGGGGAGAGGGGAAACCAGCGGCAAAATCGAGCCAACGACCTGGGTGTGGAAAGCAATGACGACAGGTGTCACCCATCCGCCCGGCACCCACTCACCATGGGCCGAGGTCGTGAGGTCTATATCGAGATCCTGCGGCTCTGTTGCCCCTCTCCCTGCCCTCTCCCCGAATTCTGAGCAGCGTTTTTCTTGATCACTTTGTGGCGGGGAGAGGGGAGTCCAGGACCCGCGCCGTTAACCCAGTACAATCCTCCCCGATGACCCCGATCGACGACTTCCTGCAAAGCGAGATCGACCTCGGCAGCTTTTCCGGAGCGGCGTACGCGATTGGAACGTGCCGCACACTACTCGCCGAAGGAGCGCTCGGATTTGCCGTGCGCGTCCCCTTTCGCATCCCTGCGACTATCGATACGATCTTCGATCTCGCTTCGCTCACGAAGCCGCTCGTCACGACCGCGCTCGCGCTGCAGGCCGTCGACGATGGCGCGATCCGCCTCGATGACCCCATCTCGAGAGTGATCGTCGAGCTCGACGCCACCGACAAGAAAGGCATCACCATCCGGCAGCTCATGTCCCACTCCTCCGGCCTCGCGGCATGGCTTCCGCTCTATGCTTTTGGATCGACCGAGGACGCCTACATCCGCGCCATCGCAAACCATCCGCGGGAGTGCGAACCGGGAACGCGGGTGATTTACTCGGACTTGAACTTCGTCCTCCTCTACTGCATGTTGCAGCGGGTTTCAGGCGATTACGTGGCCCTGGCGAACCAACGGATCGTTGCTCCCCTCCAACTGCGCTCGACGATGTTCAACCCGCCCGCGCACCTCCGCCCGCACATCGCCGCGACCGAGTGGGGGCAGCGCTTCGAAGGCAGGCTCTCCGGCGACAAACAAACGACGATCGCGGGCAAAGGCCGCGGTTTGATGTGGGGCGAGGCCAACGACGGCAACTCGTTCCACCTCGGCGGCACGGCCGGCAACGCCGGGCTCTTCGCCACCGTGCGCGACGTGCTGCGAATCGCGCAAGCCTGGTGCGATGGCCGCGAGACGCTGCTCCCGAACGACCTCATCGCCGAGGCCACGCGCAACCAGACGGCCGGCCTCGACGAGAACCGCGGCCTCGGCTGGCAACTCTGCGCCGGCAAAGGCGACGCCATGACCAACATGCTCAGCACCAACGCCTTCGGCCACACCGGCTTCACCGGCACGTCGCTCTGGATCGACGCGCCGGCCGATCGGATCTGCGTTCTGCTCACGAATCGCGTCCACCCAAGCGCCGCACCGGTGGCCATGGCAAGAATCCGCGGGATGTTTCACGCGCTTGCGCAGCAGGTGTGATTGGAGCGTGCCCGTCGCGGCCAAGCGCGTAGCGCTGCCTTTCGGGTGCGGGCGGCCGACCGAAACGCTGGCTCACGGCCGACGGTGAGGGCATGATGCCGGGGTTCAACGACAGGAGGTTTCGGCGGGATGAGCACATCACGAAGAGGGCGGCAGTCAGGCAAGTCCACCTTGCCCGCGAGCGCGACGAATCCGGGATCGCTCGCCGCGGAGCTTCGGCGGATGATCGAATCTGCCCGCCAGCAGGTGGCGCAAGTGGTCAATGCCGGAATGACCATGCTCTACTGGCGCATCGGGCGGCGTATCCGCGAGGACGTTCTGAAGAACGAACGCGCGGAATATGGAATGGAAATTGTCTCCGCATTGGGGAGACAGTTGTCGGCGGAGTTCGGGCGGGGATTTGGCGAGAAGAACCTTCGCAGGATGCTGCAGTTCGCGGAGGCATTCCCTGACGATGCGATTGTCGCCGCACTGCGGCGACAATTGAGCTGGGCACATTTCAAGTCGCTCATTCCGATCAGAGATCCTCTGAAACGCGACTTCTACGCCGAGATGTGCCGTATCGAGCGGTGGAGCACGCGAGCTTTGCAACAGAAGATCTCGAGCATGCTGTACGAGCGCACCGCGCTGTCGAAGAAGCCCGACGTGCTCATCCGTAAGGAGCTCGATGCGTTGCGTGACGAGGACAGATTGACGCCTGATCTCGTCTTTCAAGACCCTTACCTGCTCGACTTCCTTGGTCTCAAGGACACCTTTAGCGAGAAGGATCTCGAGTCGGCGTTGCTGCGCGAGATCGAGCGGTTCCTCCTGGAGCTGGGCGCAGGGTTCGCCTTTGTCGAGCGGCAAAAGCGGATCATGCTTGACGGCGATGATTACTACATCGACTTGCTCCTCTTTCACCGCCGGCTGCGCCGCCTTGTGGTGATCGAGCTCAAGCTCGGCGATTTCAAGCCGGCTGACTCAGGTCAGGTTGAGCTCTACCTCCGCTGGCTGGACCGCCATGAGCGCCAGCCTGGTGAGGAGCCGCCGCTGGCCATCATCCTCTGCGCTGGCAGGAAGCGGGAAACCGTGGAGTATCTTGATCTCGGCCGCAGCGGTATCCACGTTGCCGAGTATCTGACGGAGCTGCCGCCGCGTGAAGTACTCCGGGAACGATTCCATCAGGCGTTGCAGTTTGCCCGCGCACGACTCGCGCATCAGGAAACGACCGACGGAGGGGCATACGGGTGAGGCCCGCAGCACAGTGAGCGGAGATCCTCGGGATTCCTTT
>DASQGS010000225.1:0-23591 GCA_035632455.1 Thermoanaerobaculia bacterium
CCACGACCGCAGCAACACGCTCTCCGTCGTGCGACCCGACGTGACCGAGGCCGGCAAGGGAACGAGAATCCCTGCCGGCTCCGTGCTGCTTGCCGTCGACCCGGCAACGGCCCGCGAGCTCATCTCAGTCGACGGCCTTCCTCCATGCGCTTCGAATTGGACCGCCATGAAGCCGGTGACGCTGACGTGCCTCGACGTCGCGCTTTCGAGCCTTCCGGTTCCGAACATGACGTTCGCCCTTGGAATCGACACGCCCTACTACTTCTCCGTCCACTCCAAGTGGGCCCAGCTCACGCCGCGGGGTGGCGCGTTGATTCATGTGGCCAAGTACCGGCGCAAGCCGGCCGCCTTGAGCGACGACGAGATCGATGCCGCTGTGAATGCGCAGCACAGCGCGGCGGGAGAGGAGTACGAGCTCGAGCGCCTCCTCGACAATCTCCAGCCCGGCTGGCGCGAGGTTCTGGTCCATCGCCGGTTCCTGACGTCGATGACCGTGTCGAACGCGCTCGTCGAGCCCGGCCTGACTCGACCGGCGCCGACTACGCCGGTCGCCGGCCTCTACCTCGCGGGCGATTGGGTGGGGAGCGAGGGCATCCTCGCGGACGCCGCGCTTTCGAGCGCGAGGGCGGCGGCTCAGGCAATACTGGCAGGCTCGTGAGGATCGGAAGGCACGACCCATGACCACCCTCGTTCACTATCTCGTCCAGTACGGCGTCGCGCTCGTGTTTCTGAACGTCTTCCTGGAGCAGATCGGCGCTCCGGTGCCTGCGCTGCCGACGCTGATCGTGGCCGGTGCACTGGCACGCGACGGGAAGCTGTCATCGACCCACGTGCTCGTCGGCGCGGTGGCGGCCTGTCTCATCGCCGACTGGCTTTGGTTCGTCCTCGGGAGACGCTACGGGTATCGCGTGCTGCGGACGATCTGCAGGATCTCGCTCTCGCCCGACTCCTGCGTCCGGGACACCGAGGCCAACTTCGAGCGATGGGGACTCAAGTCGCTGCTGTTCGCGAAGTTCATCCCGGGCTTCTCCACCGTGGCTCCGCCGCTGGCGGGAGCGACGCGTCATCGCACGTTGCAGTTTCTTCTCTACGACGGATTGGGTGCGATCCTATGGGCGGGCGCTGGCGTGGCCGCGGGCCGCGCGTTCCACCGCGCCATCGACCGGCTGCTCCTCGCTCTGGAGCGACTCGGCTGGTGGGCAGTGGTCTTCGTCATCTTGATTCTCGCGCTCATCGTGCTCTTCAAGTGGTGGCAGCGGATCGGCTTCTATCGGCAACTGCGCATGGCCAGGATCACCGTCGACGAGCTTCGGGCGATGATCGACGGCGGTCAGGCGCCGGTCGTCCTCGACGTCCGCACGCCATCGGTGCGCAAGCGCGATCCCCGCCGCATCCCCACCGCCATCGTCACGGAGAGCGCGGAGATCGACCTGCACATCGGCGATGTTCCCCCTCACAAGGAGATCGTTCTCTACTGCACGTGACCGAACGAAGCCTCGGCCGCCCGTGTGGCGCGCATGCTGATGGAGAAAGGCTTCACAGTCGTCCGGCCGCTGGCCGGAGGGTTCGACGGCTGGGTCGAGGCCGGCTATCCGACCGAGCCGGTGTGAGCCAACCGTAGGGCCAGCCGCGCTGGGCCGCCCTTTCTCTCTAATCGCCGCAAAACGAAGATTCGTGTGAGAATTCGCGCCTATGAAACACGCCGCATTTCCGGATGGTCCGACTCGGCACGACCTGATCGCCTGGTTCCGCCGCAACCGCGCGCTGACCCGTGAGGTCTTCGCGATCCCCACGGCCTCGGCGTATTACGACCGCCCTATCGCGCTGCGGAATCCGATCGCGTTCTATGAGGGACACCTGCCCGCGTTCGCGGTCAACACGCTGATCAAGTCCGCGCTTCACCGCCCAGGCATCAACTCCGCCTACGAGGTTCTCTTCGCGCGCGGCATCGATCCGGAGAGCGAGGCGGCGATGGGCGGCAACGCATCCAGTCACTGGCCGACGCGGCCTGAGATTCTGAACTATGGCCAGGCAGCGGACGCAATGGTGGAGGAGGCGCTCAGTAGCGAAAGGCTCGAGGACGATGACGTGCCGCAGCTCCGAGGCGGCGAGTCGGCGATCACCATCCTCGAGCACGAGCCGATGCACCAGGAAACGTTGATGTACATGTTCCATCAACTCCCATACGAGAAGAAGATCCGGAGGCTGCCTTTCGCGAGCCCGCAGGAAGTGCCTGCATGCGATGTGCATCCGAGGAACGAGTCGGTCGCGATCCCGGCGGGAGTCGCGACTCTCGGTGTCGAGCGCGACAGCGTGTTCGCTTGGGACAACGAGCTGCCGCACCAGCGAGTCGACGTCGATGCCTTCTCCATCGATCGCCACAACGTGACGAATGCGGAGTTCATGGCGTTTGTCGAAGCAGACGGTTATGCCGATCGCGCGCTTTGGAGCGAGGAGGGATGGGAATGGGTGACGGAGGCAGGCGTGCGCCATCCCGGTTTCTGGACCCGACGCGACGGTGCGTGGCTCTGGCGCGGGATGTTCGAGTTGATCCCGTTGCCGGCGGACTGGCCGGTGTACGTTGCGCATGCCGAGGCAGAGGCTTATGCGCGTTGGATAGGGAAGAGACTTCCGACCGAGGCGGAGTACCACCGCGCTGCGTTCGGCACGCCGGACGGCTCCGAGCGATCGTTTCCGTGGGGCGAGAAACTGCCCGGTCCAAACCACGGCAACTTCGGATTCAGGCAATGGGAACCGGTACCGATCGGCTCCTACCCGGCAGGAGCCAGCGCGTGGGGAGTCCACGATCTCGCCGGCAACGGTTGGGAATGGACCTCGACCTTCTTCGATGGATTCCCGGGCTTCGAGCCGATGCCGTCGTATCCGGTCTACTCCGCTGACTTTTTCGACCGTCGCCACTTCGTGATGAAAGGCGCGTCACCCGCCACAGCGGTCGAGCTCATCCGCCGCAGCTTTCGCAACTGGTTCCGCGGAAACTACCCATACGTCTACGCAACGTTCCGGTGCGTGGAGTGAGAGATCGTGCCATTCCGGGCCGCGAAGATGAAGACACCCACGCTCAGGCGTCGTGGACCAGGTCGGCCTTCTCCGGCATCGCCAATGTCACGGTCCCTTTGCGCTCGAGCTTGCCCCAGCCTGCGCGAATGCCGGAGGCGGCGGTCTTGATCGACTTCAGCAGCACCGCGTACATGAGCTGGCGATAGAGGAAGCGCTGCCAGAACAGCCACACCAGAACCTTTGTCTCTTCCTTGTCGAGCTTGAACGCGATCACCGAGCCGATCAGCTCGACGACGAAGAAGAACGCGTACATGAACGCGACAAGGTAGAGCGAGGCCATGGCCTGCGGCAGCGGCTGCCAATCCCTGGTCAAGTCGCCTCGGGCTAGGGCCACGACGACGTTGCCGACCGTCCAAAGGATCTGCAAGTCGACCAGCGGCGAGAGGGCCTGGTACGCGATCTGGAAGAGCCAGAGCGAGGGCAGCATCACCCGGCCGAACCAGCCGTAGCGACCAACGGCCGTGCGATGCTTCCAGAGGCATTGCAGCGTGCCGAAGGCCCATCGAAAACGCTGCTTGAACAGCGTTCTAAACGAGTCGGGCGCCTCGGTGTATCCGAACGCGTCGGTCTCCGTGTCCACGCGCCAACCGATCCGGCGGATGCGCCAGGTCAGGTCCATGTCTTCGGCCATCGTGTCCGTCGTGTAGCCGCCGGCCTGGAGGATGGCCTCGCGCCGCCACGCGCCGACGGCGCCCGGAACCACCGACACCGAGTTGATGAACGAATAGGCCCGCCGATCGAGGTTCTGGCTGGTGACGTACTCGATGGCCTGCCAGTAGGTCAGCGGATTGATCCGATTGCCGACCTTCACGTTGCCGGCGACGGCGCCGACGAGCGGATCGTCAAAGCAGCGCACGAGCTTCGGGATCGTGTCCTTCGCGAAGATCGTGTCGGCGTCGAGCGCGATGATGATCTCGCCGGTGGCCTGGGCAATTCCACGGTTGAGAGCCGCGGCCTTCCCCGCGTTTTCCTGGTGCATCAGGTGAACCTGAGGATGCCTGCCGAAGGCCCGGAGCACTGCGCCCGAGGTGTCGTCTTTCGAGCCGTCATCGACGACGACGATATCGAGCGGCTCGTAATGATTCTCCAGGACCGCCTGGACCGTTTGGACGATGACCTTCTCCTCGTTAAACGCGGCGATCACCACGCTCACAGTTGGCCGGTAGTTGTCGTTGAAGGTCTTATGCCTGGAGCGGTACTTCGCGAGCAATGCCAGGATAGTCACAAACAGAACACGGGCCGTCCCGAGGACGATCGCCGATACGAAGGCCGTCCCCAGAATGAGCTCGAAGAGGTAGATGCCCTCGAACACGATGCGATCGTTCGCGAGCATGACCGTTTCGGAGTCCTTCACTTTCGGATTCACGTCATCGCGGGTGGAGTTGATCAGGTCCGACACGGTCACGAACCGATAGCCGCGCTTGGAGAGCTCGGTGATCAGCATCGGAATCAGCCGAACCGTTTCCTTCCGATCGCCGCCGCCGTCGTGGAGCAGGATGCTGCAGCCGTGCTCGGTCTTGAGCTGCTTGAGGACGACCTGCAGCATGTCCTCGGCGGTGCGGTGATGGCGTAGATCCCAGTCCTGAGGATCGATGAACTCGCCGACGGTGATGTAGTTCAGTGACGAGGCCAGCGCCACAGGCTTGACCTCCTCAGAGCTCGTGGGCTCGGCGTCGGCGTTGTAAGGCGGTCGAAAGAGAAGCGTGGAACGATGGAGCAGGCTCTGCAGGACTCGCTGCGTCGCGTTCAGCTCGAAGCGGGCCCGGTCGTCGGCGATCGCGCCGATGTTCGGGTGCGTGAAACTGTGGTTCCCGATCTCGTGCCCCTCGGCGAAGATGCGACGCACCAGGCCCGGATAGCGCTCGGCATTCTGTCCGATCAGGAAGAACGTCGCCTTGACGTTGTAGCTCTTCAGGATGTCGAGCATCTGCACGGTGTATGGAACCGCGGGACCGTCATCAATTGTCAGCGCGATCGCCTTTTCCTTGTAGCCGGTGCGGCCGATGACCCACGACGTCGGAATCGTGTGGTAATCCTCGTCGAGAAACAGCCCCGTCGCCTTGTCGACCTCGAGGGTTCGCCGGCCTTGCGTCGGAATGGCTTCAACGTGGAGGATCTCGCCGTCGCCGACGAACTCGACGTCGTACCCGAAATCGATCTTGTCGAGCACGCCTGGGTTCGGCGGCTGATTGAGGCGGCCCCGATGGAGGAACTGCCATATCGATGGATCCGCTGATCCCAGGACCCAGACCGCCGCCCCGCGGACTCCGTAGATCTGCGCGATCATCCACTGGTTCGCCGCGGTGATGGCGTCGAGAAACCAGACCTCGTGCTGCTTGTTGTCGTCGTCGACGTACCAGAACGTCGGATTCAGCGCCTTTTCGTCGAAGTCGACGATGTCTTCCAGCTTCTCGCCGACTCGATACTTCTTGGCGAGGAGCAACGCGCTCTGATACGTCAGCGGCTCGGCCCAACCGCGACCGTCCATCCAGTCATAACCATAATTGCCCAGGCCGATGACGAGCTTGTCGGCGGGAATGGTCCCGTTCTTGAGAGCGCGCTGCAAAACGATGTCCTTGTACCAGTCGATCGACGCGATGGGGCCGGGGCCGCTGCCCGAGTTGTGCTGGTCGTAGGCCATCACCACCACGAAGTCGCACGCGGCCGCGGCAGCCTTCCAGTCGAACAGGCTCTGCCCGTTTTGTTCCGCGAGATTGCGGGCCTCGAGATCCGCGCTCACCTTCAGGCCGGCCGGGCTGAACGCCACGCTCAATCGCTGGAGGAAGGGCACAAGCAGCTTGTAGTCCTCGGGGTCGAGGTTCTCGAAGTCGACATTGATTCCCTGGAACTTGTTGGCCAGGAGCCAACGCCTGAGCTCGATCGTCGTCCTGTTCTGGACCTTGATGTCGTTGAGAAACACATGAACGCGCTTGGCGTCGAAGTCCGACAATTGCGCATTGCTGAGGACCGGCATGATGTTGAGGTTGGCCGCTCTTGCGATGTCGATGACGTCCTTGTTGTGGGGAACGAGCTCGGGGTCCCAATCATGGAAGTCCAGGCCAGTCCCGCCTTCCTGCAGGTGAACCCAAGCAGGAAGGATGTGGGTCATCTTCTTGGCATTCGTTTGCAGCGAATGCAGTCCCGTCTCCTGCCACGGCGCGTAGAACGCCGCGACGATCGGGCCGCCTTTGATCGGCTGCCGCGCGGCGCGCTCGCGCAGGAGCTTCTGGTCCCGGACGATCGTGGCCATCAGACGCTGGCGCGATTGAACGAAGAGGTACTGATCGAGACGACTCTGGCGCTTTGGGAGCCGGATGGCCCGTTTAATGCTGCGCTTGATGTCACTCGTAATGCCCGGTATGTCCGGCAACAAAGGCGTCGTGAAGATACTGATCAGAAAGAAGCTGATCGTAACGGCTGAAAGGAGGCCGAACAGGCTCCCCAGCCTCTTGATCCAGGACCAGCGCTTGCGGCTCGGATCAAAGAAAATTGCCGAATCGTGCAAAGGTTTTCCTAGCTGCGGCTCGACACCGTGATGAGATAAAACCGGAAACAGCCGATGGCCATTCTGCCGGGGCTGGTCGTCGCTTTCACCCTTTTGAAGCGCTCAATTCCCGGGAGCAGTTTGCTGGCGGTGGAGCATAGCGCAGATTGGTTAGAACTTGGTGAATGCGGGGAAAGGAAACATCATGCGGGCTATAGCCGTATGATCAGCCATCATGTCCCAGCCCCTCATCGAGGTCTCCGGACTTCGCAAGCTCTTCAGCACGTCACTCGGCAAGGCGCGCGTGACGGCGCTCGACGGAATCGATTTCTCCGTGCAACCCGGCGAGCTGTTCGGCCTCCTCGGCCCCAACGGCGCCGGCAAGACGACCACCGTCAAGATCCTCCTTGGCCTCACCCACGCGACCGAGGGACGAGCGACTCTCGCAGGCCTCCCGGTCTCCGATCCCGAGAGCCGGCGGCGGGCCGGCTATCTTCCCGAAGGACACAAGATCCCCGGCTATCTCACGGCACGCCAGGCGCTCACGATTTTCGGCAGGATGTCGGGAATGACTAGCAGCGCCATCGTCGCCAAAATCCCGGTCCTGATGGAGAAAGTTCGCCTGACCAAGTGGACCGACGTCCGAGTCAAGAAGTTCTCGAAGGGAATGACGCAGCGCCTCGGGCTTGCCTCGGCGTTGATTCACGATCCCAACATCCTCCTTCTCGATGAGCCCACCGACGGCGTCGATCCAGTCGGCCGCCGCGAGATTCGCGACATCCTCCGCGAGGAAGCGAGAAACGGCACGGCCGTGCTGCTCAACTCCCATCTCCTCTCCGAGATCGAGCTGACCTGTGACCGCGTAGCTGTGCTTCGCAACGGGAAGGTCGCGGCGCAGGGCACGATCGATGAGCTCACCCTGAAGAGCGCCCGATACAAGATGTTCGCCGATCCGATTGACGACGCCCTCATCGCCGCATTTCGCGAGAGCGGCGCCGGCGTGGAGCGCGTCAACGGCCACATAGAGCTATCGGTCACGGATCTCGCGCACCTCAACGCTCTCGTCGACAAGCTCCGCGCCGGCGGCGGCCTCATCTCCGAGCTCTCGCCGATGCGCTCGACGCTCGAAGACGTGTTCGTCGATCTCGTCCGCACCGGCGACGCGCAGATCGGCGCACGCTCCGAAACGATTCAAGAGACGCCGGCCGAAGCAACCGCCTCGAGCCAGCAGGTGAATTGACATGAAAGTCCTCGCAGCCAACATCGAAGACGTCATGCGCGAAGCCGCGGCGCGGTGGACCCTCGTCGCCTATTTCTTCCTCTCGTCGATCTTCATCATTATCTTCGCCTCGGCCATCAACCTCGACATCGTCAACGGCGCCCTCGCGGGGGCGAAGCTCTTCGGCAAACAGGTCGAAGTGCACAATCAGATCAGCATCGAGCGCCTCGTCCTTGGATTCGAGTCCGGTTTCTCGGCCGTGCTCTACTTCCTCTGCACATTCCTGGCGATCTTCGCCACCGCCCATCTCGTTCCACGGCTTCAGGAGAAGGGCACGATCGACCTCTACCTGTCCCGCCCCGTCGGCCGCACCAGGCTGCTGCTGTCCCGTTACGTCGCCGGGCTGATCCTGGCGGGGACGAACGTGGTCTACCTCCTGGGCTCGATCTGGCTGATCGTCATGTGGAAGACCCACGTCGTCCATCCGCGATTCATGCTCGCCGGCGGGGTCATCCTCTTCGTCATCGCCACGCTGCTGGCATTCGCGTTTCTCGTCGGCGTCGTGACCTCATCGACCGCGGTGTCGATCATGACCACGTACGGTCTGTTCTTCTTCGCGGCCATGCTCGCGGCGCACGATCGCATCGCCGCGGCGGTGTCGAAAGATTGGCAGGCCGCCTCGATTCAAACCATGTACTGGGTCTTTCCGAAGACGGCCGAGCTCGGACAAGCCGTCGTGGCCTTCGTCTCTGGAGACGCCGCGCCACAACAACTGGCGGGCGCGCTCACATGGTCGCCGTTCCTCACCTCAGGCGCCTTCGCTGTCGCCTGCCTCGTCCTCGCTTCCTGGATGTTCCATCGAAAGGAGTTTTGATCATGACCCACGCGCCGCTACGCACACGATATGCACTCGCCGCCTTCGCTCTGACGCTCGCGGCGAGCGCGATGGCCGCTGCCCCGAAGTCGGATGCCCTGGCCCTCGTTCCAAACGACGCCGCGACTGTCGGACTCGTCCGCCTCGCGGATCTCCGCTCAAGCCCGCTCTCGTCCTCGCTGCTGTTTCATCAGACCGACAAGCTCGGCAGCAACGGCGAGGCCGACAAGTTCCTGTCCGACGCCGGCCTCGATCCGATGAAAGATGTCGACGTCCTCGTCGTGGCCGCGTCGCCCGGCGCAACACTGTCGGGCGATTCAAGGCTCCTGATCGCCGCTGAGGGGCGGTTCAACGTCGAGCGTCTCACCAAGGCCCTCATCGACCGCGGAGCCGTGGCCAAGACCAGTGCGAAGGGGAACTATCTCGTATTTCCCGAGAGCAACGGCGCCAATGGCAAGGGGCAGGGAGCGGTGGCGTTTCCTGATGCCCGGCTCGTGATCATGGGAACGGAGTCGTCGGTCATCGCCGCGCTCGTGGACCGGGCCAACGGCGGGACGACGTTCGCTGTGGCCAGCGGCCTCGGACGGGAGATGGCACGCATCGATCCGCACGCCACTGCCTGGGCCCTCGTCGACGTCGCCCGCGCCTCGCGCCTCTCCGGCGCCCCTCACGTGCCGAACGGCCAAGGCGGGACGAATGCGACCGTCACCGCCGCGCTCAAGAACGTCTCCACCATCGCGCTCTGGGCAACGGACACCGGCGAGGCCCTGAAGCTCGGCGCCGTCGGTCTCGCCTCGGATGAGGAGACGCTTCAGCTCATCGAGGATACGATCCGCGGCGCCTTGTCGGCCCTGCGCCTCGCTGCCCAGGACAAATCGCCCGACCTCATCCCGGTGTTGCGCCGCTTCAGCGTCGCCCACGCCAACGGCGCCGTGACGATCTCCGGCTCCATTCCCGCGGACACGCTCCGCACGCTCGCCGCGAAGAAGACCGCCGCGAAGTAAGAGAGTGCGCTACTGCTGATGCAGTTGGACATTTTGACTTGCGGTTGATCGAACCAAGGAAAAGCCCTCTCCCGCCGGGAGAGTGTGCGGCGCGAAGCGCGGGTGAGGGGACCCCGCGCAGCGCGCAATCAAAGCCTGACGATCTCGCGAGACTCGATTCTGATCCCGCCTTGATAGACTCCCTCGCATGTCGAAGCAAGTCGCGTTTCTCCGCGCCATCAACGTCGGTGGTCACGTCGTGAAGATGGACCAACTCCGGCGCTTGTTCGAGGGACTCGGCTTCAAGAACGTCGAGACCTTCATCGCAAGCGGCAACGTGATCTTCGATGCGCCGGCCGCGCGCCCGAAATCGCTCGAGCGAAAGATCGAAGTCTGCTTGCGCGAAGCCCTTGGGTACGAAGTGGCGACATTTCTGCGAACTGCGTCCGCGCTGGCTCGGATCGCCAAGCAAAAGCCGTTCGGCGACGAAGATCTCAGCGACCCCGGCCACACCTTGTACATCGGCTTTCTGGCTGATCCCCCTTCTGCCGAGGCGCGGCGCAAGCTGCTGGCTCTCAACTCCGCGAGGAATGCGTTCGAGATCTCGGATTCGGAAGTCTATTGGCTCTGCCGCACGCGATTCAGCGACTCCGACTTCTCCGGCGCGACGCTCGAGAAGACCCTCGGAATGCAGACGACCCTCCGCAACGCAAATACCGTCCAACGCCTCGTGGCGAAGTATCCGACTTGACCGATGCTCGCCAACCTGCTCGTCGGAGCAACGTTCGCCTTCGCCGCCGCTGTACAGCCGGGCCCATTCCAAACGTACCTGATCGCCCAGACGCTTCACGCCGGATGGCGCCGTGCGTTGCCCGCGGCTTTCGCTCCCCTGCTCAGCGACGGTCCGGTGATTCTCCTCGTTCTGGTCGTGCTAACGCGACTCCCGCCAGCGTTCGTCCCGGCCCTGCAGCTTGCCGGCGGGCTCTTTCTGCTGTACCTCGCTGCAGGCGCATTGAAAACCTGGCGGCGACACACAGTCATCGAAGCCTCGGAATCGCCATCGCCGCGACAGAGTCTGCTGAAAGCCACGCTCATCAACCTCCTGAATCCGAACCCGTACTTGAGCTGGAGTCTGGTCCTCGGCCCGCTGCTGCTCAAAGGCTGGCGCGAAACGCCGTCTCATGGGATCGCACTGCTTGCCGGCTTCTACGGCACATTCGTCATATTGCTGCTTGGGCTCATCACACTCGTCGCCGGTGCCGGACAACTCGGCCCGCGCGTGAGCCGCCTGCTGATCGGGCTATCGGCTATCGCACTCGCGGGCTTCGGCTGCTACGAGCTCTGGTCGGGGGCGAGGGCGTTGGTTTGAGTCAATTCGTCCGGCACTCCTCGCACGGGCAGAACGCGCGGAGCCGGTCGAACGTCCAGATGCCCCAGGTGTGGCCGTCGGCCCAATTGGGTTGAATCGCGTAATTGCCGACTGTCTCGATCTCGCGGATCAGGAACGATGCCGGTCCGTATTGGACCGGCGGACCGGTGCGGATGTTGCCGAAGAGATCGGGCTCGCCGGAGCAGACGGCGCAGGGGCAGGCACGCCGCAGTTCCTCGAGCGGATAGTATGATTCGTGCCCGTCGTCCCAGACCACAACGAGGAGATTCCCGAGAACCTGATGCGAGGCGGGGCGCATGGGCGGCGAGAATAGCATGGCGTGGCGGCCGCGCCGCCGCTGGGATGACGCGAATGCCGACCTACAAACTGACGCTCGAATACGAGGGGACGCGCTACTCCGGGTGGCAGGCCCAGGGCAACACGCCGAAGACGATTCAGGGACATCTCGTGCGCGCCGCGGCGCAATTCGCCGGAACGGTCGAGGTCGGCGGAGCTGGGCGGACTGACGCCGGCGTGCACGCAGCGGGCCAGGTTGCACATCTTCGCGCCGCGAAGGCTCACGACGCCGAGCAACTCCGGCGGAAGCTGAACGACCTCCTGCCTCACGACATCCACGTCCTCGACGCCGTTCGCGCGTCCGATGGTTTCCACGCCCGGCACGACGCCGTGTCGCGTATTTATCTCTTTCAGATATCGACGCGCCGGACAGCCTTCGGCAAACCGTTTGTCTGGTGGATCAAGGACCGGCTCGATGTCGCGGCCATGCAGCGCGCCGCCGCGGCGATTCCGGGCCGGCACGACTTCAGCGCGTTCGCGGACCGGCGCCTGGCCGCGAGCGAGTCGCGCATCGTCGTGGTCGACGACTTCGCGATCGGCACCAGCGGCGATCTGATCCTCCTTCGCATCGCGGCCTCGCACTATCTCTGGAAGATGGTGCGGAAACTCGTCGCGGCGCTCGCCGAGGTTGGACGAGGCGCGATGAAACCCGAGGAGCTCGGCGCGCGGCTGGAACCGAAGGCGCCGCTGTTCGAGCCCACCGCACCACCCTCCGGACTCTTCCTCGAAGCGGTCGTCTACCAAGGGCAGACGTTCGACCGGCCGCTCGAGCCGATCGTGCCAGTCAGAACGTTCGCCGATCCGCGGAGCCGGCGGCGATGAGCGAAGAGCAGCTCATCGCCCGCATCCGAGAGCTCTTCCCGCCGCGGCGCGCGGTCACGGGCATCGGCGACGATGCCGCGGTCATCGACGTCGCCGGACGCCAGGTCGTCACGTGCGACATGCTCATCGAGGACGTCGACTTCACCTCGGCCGTTCCCCTGCCATTCGTGGCGCGCAAAGCACTCGCCGCGAACCTTTCCGATCTCGCGGCAATGGGCGCTGTGCCCGACTACTTCGTCGTCGCGCTCGCATTCCCGCGATCACTGATACCGGCGATCGAAGGCTTCCTGGTCGCGCTCGCCGAGGCGGCCCGTCATTACGCTGTCGAACTGATCGGCGGTGATCTCTCGGGAGCCGGCAAGCTGATCGTGTCGGTGACGGCGATGGGAACGCTTGCCGAGGGAGCGAGACCGCTGTTGCGCTCCGGCGCGAGAGCGGGCGATCGCCTCTACGTCAGCCGTCCCATCGGGGGCTCCGCCGCCGGGCTGGCCTTGTTGCAGAAAGGCTGGACGATTCACGAGGACGGCACTGTCGAGCCACCGCCGCGCAGCGGTCCCTACGGCTACGCGCAGCGCGAGCTTGCCGCGGCCGCGATCCGGCGCCATGTCGATCCCGAGCCCGAGACCCTCCTCGGCCCGCGTCTCGCGTCGATGCCCGAGGTCACCGCGTGCCTCGACATCTCCGACGGCCTCTCGACGGATCTCCATCATCTTTGCGATGCCTCAGGTGTCGGCGCCGAGATCGAGCGCGAGCGACTCCCGATCTTCAGCGATCTCATCGGCACCGGCGGATCTCTCGGCATCCGCGCCGACGAAGCCGTGCTCCACGGCGGCGAGGAGTACGCCCTTCTCTTCACGTCCACGATGCGGGAATCGGAGCTGAGCTCGCGGCTCGGCCGGCCGGTGTACGCGATCGGTCAGATCAAGAACGAGAAGCGAGTCACGCTGAAGGAGGGCGAAACCGCGAACCCACTCGAAGCGAGAGGGTTCGATCACTTCTCGTAGAGGCTCAGCATTTCTTCCCCGTAAGTCCAGACGCCGCCGCGCAGAGAAACGCGCTCAGGCCGAGCGTCGTGCGCACGGCATGCGCCCGGCTCCAATTCTTGACCAGAGATTTCGCGCGCGGGTTCGCGTGATCGGGCCGGGCGTGCTCCTCGATCTGCCGGTTGATCGGCACAGTGACCATGACCGTGGTAACCAGCACACCGGTCAGGCTCAGCGCGGCCGCCGCATACAAGAGCCGCCGTGGCGTTGACGAGCCACGCGAGCCGACGGCGAGGGTCACCGCGCTGGCGAGAGCGACGGGGCCGATGGCGTCGGAGTACTTGACCGCCTTCAGCGCTTTCACCGTGTTCTGCCGCCACTCCCGCGGCAACTCATCCTGCCAGCCAGGCACCAGCGCTGCATCTCCGAAACCGAGGGAACCGGCAACAAGGCCGGACGTAGTGACATTCACGAAGCGCAGCAGCGACTCGATCACCTGGTTCAACGCAGACCCTCCTGTATGACCGCGCGGGAACGAGCTCCACGAATCAGCGGGATTACGCTGCAAGAGTACACTGAACCCACATCCCCGTCATCCTGAGCCGCGTAGACGGCGAAGGATCTCAAAATACGCTGTCTGCCATTTTGAGACCCTTCGCCGTCTGCGCGGCTCAGGGTGACGGGAGATGGCTTAGAGATCGTCACTCAGATCCCTCCACGTCGGATTCAGCGCTTTGATCATCGCGATCTTCCTGCTCCGGTTCATGCCCTTGATCGACTTTTCACGCGTGATCGCGTCGACGATCAGATCATAGCTCTCGAAGTAGACCAGGCGATCGAAGTGATAGCGGGAAGTGAACTCCGCTCCTGTTCCTGTTTTGTGCTGAAACGCCCGCCGTCTCAGATCATTCGTCACCCCTGTATATAGCGTCATCGAGGCATTCGACACGATGTAGACGGAAAATAGCGTGCGAGTGCCGTCGGAACGCCATAGCGACGACTGCCGCGGATAGGGAGGTCGGTACACCGTACTGATGATAACCGTCATCCTGAGCCGCGTTGACGGCGAAGGATCTCAAGATGGCAAGCTCTGTATTTTGAGATCCTTCGGCGCGCTCTACCCCTCCGGGGTGCCGCCGCCTCAGGATGACGCGATTGCAGTGTGCCTAGAAGCCGCGTAGGGTGACGGAGTCTACTTCCGCGCGTCTTCGAGCTGTTTGATCCTGCTCACCACGTCGCGGTAGTTCGAGTTCAGCGAGTAGACCTCCACGAACGCCTTCTGCGCATTCTCCGTGTCGCCGACTTCCAGATAGCCCGATCCGAGGTCGTAGAGGAGTCCGATGTGCTCCTCCTCGGAAATCTCCGGCATCTCCAGACCCTTGCGGTACCACTTGATGGCAAGCTGGGGCATACCCTTCTCCAGGAAGCAGAGACCGAGCATCGATGCGCATTCGACGGCGCGCTTGGCGTCCTTCGAGGCGAGCTGGAACTCGCCGATGGCTTCGTCGATCAGCCCCATCTCCTTGTAGGCGATACCCAGGTTGTAGTGGGTGTCGTAATCCTCGCTGTCGAGTTGCTGCTCCACGCCCTTCTTGAACTCCTTGAAGATCTCTTCGAGCGATTGCTCTTCCTCGGAGAGCGAGATCGGCTCCTCATCTTCTTCAAGCTCCGACTCCAGCTCTGCGGCCAAGTCGAAGAAATCATCCTCGTCGGCGAACAGATTCTCCTCGTGGATCGCCGGCACCGGCTTGGGAGGCGGCGCGGCGGGACGCGGCGGCGGCGCGGGGATCGATGCGGCCGCGGCAGGCGTGAACCCGATCTCTTCGTCGTCATCAGGAATCGCGGAGAGCAACTCGTTCTCGATCTCGTCCCTCGATAATGTCGGCGGCGCCTGCATGCGCGGAGGCGCGGACGGAGGCGCAGAGGGTTGAGTTGGCGGACGGGGCGGCGCAGGCGCGGGGCGTGCTTGCGGCGGCGGAACGACCGGAGGCGCTGCTGCAGGTGTGCGTGCGGGAGGAGGCACGGGAGCGGGCATGGGAGGTTGAGGAGTCGGGACTTGCACCGCCGCTTGCGCCGCAGCCTGAGCGGCAGCCTGCGCGGCTTCGATGCGCTCGCGCCGCTTCAGCAGATCCGCATTGCCGGGGAACCGCAACAACAGCAGCTCGAGCTTCTGCTGAGCGTCCTCGAGAAGCTCCTGCTCAATGTAGAAGTCGATCTCGCCGACCTCTTCGACAGCAGGCTGGGCGAAGGACTCGAACAGCGCCTCTTCCGGCTCGTCGCCAGCAATCGATTCCACTCCGAAGAACGGCTGCTCCTCGGATGCCGCCGCTTCCATCTCCTCGAACGAAAGGAGCTCATCGCTCGACGGCAGGTCGATCGCCTCGAACGGAGGCCCGGCACCCAATGCCACGCTCTCCGTCGGGAAGGAGTCGAACGAGAAATCAGGCTCCGGCAACGGCGTAGGCTCCGGCTCGGGCGCGGGAGGCTCGGAAGGCGGCACCGGGCGCTCCATCGCCGGCGGGCGAAGCGGCACGATGGGAACCGGCTCCTCCAACTGGAATCCGCTCGTGTCGAGGTCGAACTCCGGTGCGCCGGTCTCGAGATCGAAGCTCAGCTCATCGGCTCCCAACTCCTCGTCGACCGGATCGGGAATGGATGGAATTGCCGCTGCCGGAGTCGGTGCGGGCGACGGCACAGGACGCTCGAGAGTAGGGGGTCGGAGCGCTGCCGGCTTCGACGCCGGCGCCGACGGCCCGGCCGATGTCAATGCCGAGCCGCGGGCGACGAACTCCTGGCGGACCTCGTCGACGAGGCCCAGCTCACCCTTCTCCTGCAGCAGGGCAACGTACGGAATCGCCACGATACGGGCGCCGTCGATGTCCGACTCGTCGAGAAGGATTCTGTAGAGCTTCTCGTACGCGACGAGATGCTTCGGGGCGCGTTCGATGACCGCGCGAAGATGCTCGGCAGCCTTCTCCGCGAGCCCGTACTTCGCGAACACCTCGGCCTCGGTCAGGTGCTCGGTGATGTAGTCGAGATCATCGCCTCCGTCGTCCGCATCGGCGCTCGCCGAAGCAGGTGGCTCGATCCTCGGAGGCGGCGCGGCGGGCGCGCCAAGCGGAGCAGGAGCGGCTGCAATCGGCTGCGGCGGAGCCGGCGTCGCAGGACGGCTGAAACCGAGGCCGAGATCGATCGGCTCCGAGGCATCGAGATCGAGGGAAAGCTCACTGACGGAATCCTCCACGTCGAGCACCGGCTCCGGCTCCTCGATCTCCATCAACGGAAGGTCATGGACGGTCTTTGGCTTGGCCGGAAGCGTGTCGACGCCGCCGATTTGCTGCCGGACGAACGTGAGCTTGTTGCGGTGCTGCGCGTTCTGCGGCTCGCGCTGGATGAGCCGCTCCAGCACCTTCGCCGCCTCTTCGTATCGTCCCCGGGCGATGTGGGCCTCAGCCAGACTGTTCATGGCCGCGAGGATGTTCGTCTCCTCGTTCGCCTTCATGTAGACGGCCACCAGCCGCTCCAGCGTCGGCGCGTGTCCAGCCTCCACGCGCAGAACGCGGCTGAGCATCTCCACCGAAGCGCGGCCATCGCCGCGGCTCATGGCCTGTTCGACGAGCGGACCGAGCATTTCGAGCGCTCGATCGGGATTGTTCTGGCGCAGGTAGAGATCCGCCAGTGTCTCGCGGATCGCCGAGTCGTTCGGCTTCTGCTTGAGACCGCGCTCGAGCTGACGAAGCGCCGAGCCGATATCGCCCTTGGCCAGGTAGATGCGGCCCAGAAGAGCCAGCAGCTTGGCATTATCGGGGTTGGTCTCGAGCGAGGTCTGCACGATCTGAATAGCGTTGTCGTAGTCCTTGGCCTCGATCAGCGTCGTGACGAGAGAATCGGCGAGCTCGGCGTTGCCGGCGTCGATTTTCAGAGCCTTGCGAAAGACCTGCACCGCCTCGTCGAGCATGCCGCGTTTGAGCAGCAGGCGTCCGACGCGGTCGTATTCTTTCAGTGCCTCGGCGGTCTGGTTGTTTTGCGAATAGAGATCGGCGAGCTTGACGTGGACGTTGATCGAGTTGGGGTCCAGCTCCGAGATCTTGCGATAGATCGACAGAGCGTTGCCGGGATCGCCGTGCTTGAGATAGTAGTCGGCCAGGACCTGGTACTGGCTCTTGGCCTCCATCGCCAGGCCCTGTTTGGCGTAGAGGTCGGCGAGCTTGGCGTAGATGTCGAGGCGGGAGGGATCGAGCTTGTTGATCTTCTTGTAGATCGCGATCGCCTTGAGGAAGAACCCGTCCTTGGAGTAATGGTCGGCGATCTTGGAAAACACCTTGACGGCCTCGTCGTTCCGGTTGATCCGGACCCAGAGATCGCCGATGCGGTTGAGCGTATTGACGTCGTTCGGGTTGTCCTCGAGCAGGCGCTCGTATTCCTTGATCGCCGGCTCGATCTTCCCCTTCGCGACCAGCTTTTCCGCGTTCGCGATGACCTTATCGCGTTGGACCGCCATCTTCTCCGTTCCGGCCGAACAACAGCATCGGCTCTCCCACTCCCTCGAACGACAGGCGGTGTATCGGACTCGGTCCGTGCACCCGCAAAGCCGAGAGGTGTCCCTCCGTTGCATACCCCCGGTTGCTACGGAAATCGTACATGGGGTAAAGCTTATGATACGACTCCATCAATAGATCCCGGTAGACTTTCGCGACCACGGAGGCGGCGGCAATGGTGATGCTCCGGCGGTCTCCGCCGATCAGCGGAATCTGAGGCATGTCCAGGCTCTCGATGGTCACGGCATCGAGCAGCAGCACGTCGGGACGAAGCGAGAGATGCTCGACGGCGTGCGCCATGGCGAGCTTGCTGGCGCGCAGAATATTGATGCAATCGATGGTCTGCGGCTCGACGATCCCGACGGCCACGGCCCGCGCCCGCCGCATGATCAACTGGCAGGTCGAGAGGCGGTCCGCCGGACAGAGCTTCTTGGAATCGTCGACGCCGAGGAGCGTGGGATCGTTCTCGAGGATGACGCAGGCGGCAACGACCGGCCCGGCCAGGCAGCCGCGGCCGACTTCGTCGGTGCCGGCGATCGCGCGGAACCCGAAATCCCGAAGGCGGCGCTCGACCGAAGTCAACTCCGCGAGCCGCGCCAGTTCCCCGAAAAGGCCATCCACGAGCCGCTCGTCAAACGTCGGCGGAGGAGGCCGCGGCCGGCGTGGGCGGGAAGGGGCACACGCCGAAGCCCCATCGCCTTCCGGAGTCTGCGCGGAAACGGCAATTGCGCCGCCAGGCCCTTGGGTAGCCAAGTCCGGCGCGTCAGCCCTTGCGCTTTTCCTCGATGCGGGCGGCCTTGCCTCGGAGATCCCGGAGGTAGTAGAGCTTCGCACGACGGACCCGGCCATGGCGTTCTACCTCGATGCGATCGATCGTCGGAGAGTAAAGCGGAAACATCCGCTCGACGCCGACGCCGCCCGAGATCTTCCGCACCGTGAACATCTGCCGCGATCCGCCGCCCTTGCGCGAGATCACGATGCCCTGGAAGATCTGGATTCGTTCCTTGTCGCCTTCCTTCACTTTGACGTGGACCTTGATTGTATCGCCGGGAGAGAACGCCGGGAGATCGGTCCGCGCCTCGCGCGACTCCACTGTGTCCATGATGTCAGCCATGTGTCACTACCTTCCAAATCGTTGTAAGCGAGCCGTGTAGGGCCGCCGATTCTATCATCGGAATCAAGCTTGCCTCCGGCCCGGAGCCCTCGGCCCGCCGTAGAACCACGGGAGCGGAGATTTCATTCTCGGATTGGAAAACTCCAGCTTGACCAGGACATCCTCTCTATGTTCTATCACTTGCTGTGGTGAATCCCTTTCTCATGCGGGGCCGGTTTCCGTTGCCGTTGCCGTTGGCGTTGGCGTCGCCGTCGCCGTCGCCGGATTTTGACTTCCGTTGAAACGACGGACAATTCACGGGTGGCGCTAGAATCCTCCCGTGCGCTCGCCTCGCCTCCTCCTCATCGCTGCAGTCGTTGCCGCGCTCGCCTGCGAGCCCAACCTGTCCCAGCCTCTCGATCGCAGCGGAAGGCCCGTGCAGGTTCCACCGGTGAACGGAACGGCCGTGCTTCATTTCTGGGGGACGTGGTGCGCTCCCTGCCGCGCAGAGCTGCCGGAGCTGGCGGCGTTCGCTGCCGCGCATCCGGAGATCCGCATCGAGACCATCGCTATCGACCCGAGCTTCGCGGCGGTTGACAGGTTCCTCGAGGACCGCGCCATCGCACTGCAAGAGGTCTACCTCGATCCGAAGGGACGCGTCGCCCGGCGATTCGGCGTCAAGGTCGTGCCGACGACGCTCGTCCTCGGCTCCGGCGGCACGATCGTCGCCCGATTTCGCGGCAAGATGAATTGGCGAGATCCGTCGACGCTGAAGGAGATGAGCAGAGGGTCTTCTCCGTGAGCTCTGCGTCTCTGTGGTGCATGCTTCTTCTCACGCCGAGACGCGAAGGTCGCGGAGAGAATCTGTCACACGATCGACGGCATTGAGGCCGCAGGCGCGACAAGAAGACCCGCGATCACGCGCAAGGCGTCGTCCAGCTCCGCCGTCGCGCCGACTGCTCCCACGGAAATGCGAACGGCCTCCGGGAAGCCGCGGTCGCCGACGGCGAAGAGCGCCGACGGCGCGACGGCCACGCCGCGATCATGCGCCCGGCGCGCGAGCTCCTGGCCGCTCCAGCCTTCTCCGAGCCGCAGCCAGGCGTGCGGGCTCTGGGCATGAGTTGCGCCGAGGGCATCGCCGAAATGGCGGCGCGCCATCCGCTGCGCCTTGCCGGTCAGCTCGCGCTTCCGCGCCACGACGCGGTCGATCTCGCCTGACTCAAACAGGATCGTGAAGATCTCCGCGGCCACCGTCGAGGCGAACGAGATGCTGGCCGCGATCGCGTTCTCGATACGCGGCAACAGCGCGTCCGGCGCGGCGATGAAGCCGACGCGAAGCGATGGGCTGACGCTCTTCGATGTGCTCGAGACATAGCAGACCTGATCCGGCAGCAGCGACGCGAACGGCGCTGGCTGCGACTCCAGAAGGAAGTTGTACGCGTCGTCTTCGATGATCGTCAGGCCGTGCCGTTTGGCGATGGCCGCGATGGCCCGCCGGCGCTCCGCGGACATCACCGTGGCGGTGGGATTCTGAAACGTCGGCACGGTGTAGAGCACCTTCGCGCCCGTCGCGATGCATGCCTTTTGAAGAGCGCGCGGCTCGATGCCATCGTCGTCGAGCGGCAACGGCTCGAGCGACAGCCGCAGCCCGGAGGCTGCGGCCTGGAAGCCGGGATAGGTGAGAGCATCGCACAGGAGCGTCTCGCCGGGCGCCAGGAGCGCGGCGAGGATCGTGTAAATGCTGAACTGCGCGCCGGGCGTCACGAGAACGGACTCCGGTGCGACGGCCGCGCCGCTCCGAGCGATCCACGCGGCGCCTGCAGCGCGGTGCCGGGCGCTTCCCGCAGCCGGGCCGTACTGCGTCGTCCGCAGAAGCCGCTCGATTGCCGCGCGCCCCGCCGGAGCGAGGTCGATGTCGTCGTTGGCGGCGATCACGTTCCGCGACAGATCGGTCAGGCTTCCTGCGACCGCCGTGCGTGCGGTGCGGACGAACGTGCCGCGTCCGACCTCGGCGTCGATGAGCCCGCTGCGGGCGGCCTCGGCGTAGGCGCGGCTGACCGTCAACGTCGTGATCCCGAGGCGTCTGGCGAGATCGCGGTGCGTCGGTAGCCGCGAGCCGGCCGTGAGCACACCGCGCTCGATGTCATCGGTGAGAGAGTCGGCGATGGAGCGGTACAGCGGAACGCCGGACTGCCGCAGCATTCTCGGCCGCCAGATTGTATTACTCATATTGACTCACTTGACTGACGATTGATGCAGTCATAGATTCACATTGTAATACATCATGATTAACATCGCCGCAAGCTCGATATCCGACGTCAAAGCAGGCTCCCTCGATCTGCGCCGGTCGGGAGAGATCGCGCGGCGGTCCAGGCTCGTGCTCCGACTGGCCGCACTCATGGAGCTTGCTGGCGAGGCCTACGCGAGCCTGATGACGGACGAGATGGGGAAGACCATCAGAGGGTCGCGTGCGGAGATCGCAAAGTCGGCGGCCACGGCCCGCTATTTCGCCGGCGCGGCGCCCGGCATGCTGGCCTCGGAAACGATACCGTCGCACGGCGGCGCTTTTCGCATTCGTTACGAGCCGCTCGGCACGGTGCTCGGCGTCATGCCCTGGAACTTCCCCTTCTGGCAGGTGCTTCGCTTCGCTATCCCTGCACTGCTTGCCGGGAACCGCGTTGTCGTCAAGCACTCGTCGCGCGTGCCACGATGCGCCGCGGCGTTGGATGAGCTCTTCCGCGAGGCAGGCTTCAGCGAGGATTTGATCTCCGTCGAGAGCGGTCCGCATCACCTCGTCGCGAAGCACATTCAAAACGATCACGTGCGTGCGGTCGTGTTCACGGGCGGCCGTGCGGCGGGGAGCGAAGTCGCGACCCTGGCTGGCCGTCACATCAAGAAGGTCGTCCTGGAGCTCGGCGGCAGCGATGCATTCATCGTTCTTCCGTCCGCCGATCTCGATCGCGCCGTGACCGAGGGCGTGCGATCGCGCATCCACTGCAACGGCCAGGCCTGCACCGCAGCGAAGCGATTCATCGTGCATGAGAGCATCGCCAGCGCGTTCACGTCGCGATTTGTAAGCGCGATGGCCTCGCTGCGCGCCGGAGATCCTTTCGACGATCGTACGGACCTCGGTCCGCTCGCGGGCGAGGACGTCGCTGTCAGGTTGGAAGCGCAGGTCGCGGCGTCCATCGATGCCGGCGCGCGGCTTCTGACCGGCGGCCATCGCCTCGGCGGAACGCTCTACGCCCCGACGGTCCTCGCCGGCATGCCGTTCGATGCGCCGGCAGCGCAGGAGGAGACCTTCGGTCCGGTCGCGGCGATCCTCCGAGCGAAGGACGTGGACGAGGCCGTCGCGATCGCCAACGCCACACCGTTCGGTCTCGGCGCCAGCATATGGACCGCGGACGCAACCGAGGCCGAGCGCTGCATCGAAGAGCTGGAGACCGGGCAGGTGTTTGTCAACGGAATCGTCTCATCCGATCCCCGCGTGCCGTTCGGCGGCGTGAAAGGCTCGGGCTACGGGCGCGAGCTCGGCATCCACGGCATCCGTGAGCTCACGAACATCAAGTGCGTGTGGATCGCGGATTGACGGTTGCGATCTACTTCTTGTCCTTCTTCGGCTTCTTCTTTTCCTTCCGCTGATTCGTGCCCTTGGCCATGATTGCCTCCTCGCTTTCGTTCGAGAATCTCCGGCGGACGCTTCGTCAACGCGACGACTGGATTCCGGACATTCGATATTCGCATGAATGGTAACGCATCCGGCCGCGCCATTGCCGCAATGTCCCGAGGCGGAGATTCGAGCCTCGTCCCCATATAATGCGCCGCAAGGCAGCAACCATTTTGAACAGGTGAGCTTGGCGCTTTGGCCCTCCACCTGCGTTTTCTCAAGGAGACCTCATGCGATTCCTGATCCGCTCTCTCTCCGTCCTCTTCCTCTTCACGGGTCTCTCGGCGTTCGGCCAGGACCTCACGATCGTATCGAAAGCGACGCACGACGGCAGCCCGCCTGAAACGACGGTCAGCTACATCTCCAGCGATCACATCCGCGTCTCGCAGGGCGGCGGCAACGAAGTCATCCTCGATTTCAAGAACGGTCAGATGACGACGCTGGACGGGAAGAAGAAGACCTACTACGTGACCACGCGCGCCGACATGGACGCGGTCGCGGCCAAGATGCAGGAGCAGATGAACAGCCCTGAGATGAAGAAGGCGCAGGAGCAGATGAAGAACCTTCCCCCCGAGGCCCGGGAGCGGATGAACGCAATGGGAGGGATGTTTGCGGTCGACGTCCAGGACCTCGGCACGACCCGGAAGATCGCCGGATACACGTGCGAAAACTGGAAGATGACGATCGGTCAGTTCTCGCGGACCGAGGAGTGCCTGACCAGCGAGCTGAAGTTCCCAACCCAGGCGTGGGATATGTACAAGAGCTTCCAGGACAGCATGAAGAGCATCAGCGCCGCGTTCGGACCCATGGCGTCGGGCTTGGGAAAAATGCAGGAGCAGCTCAAGAAGATGAAAGGGTATCCGCTGGCCACCGCCTCGACGACAGAGGTCATGGGACATCGGTCCGTCTCCACGAACGAGGTGACCGAGATCAAGCGCGGTCCAATTCCCGACGCCGCCTGGGAGGTCCCTGCCGGCTACACGAAGGTCGACAATCCGATGCTGAAGTCGCTGCAGTCGCGATCGAGACGGTAGCGGGCTCGGACTGAGCCATGACCACCGGCGCGGACATCAGCACGACACGGCGACCCCCAGTCATTTCCGTGACCCCGGCGATGGTGCAGG